>CAZQDO010000179.1:0-10911 GCA_964592085.1 uncultured Anaerolineae bacterium
CGTCTCTTCGACGCCGTGGCTGCCCTGGTGGGTCTGCGTCAGGAAATCCGCTTCGAGGCTCAGGCAGCGATGATGCTGGAGTACGCCATGGACGAGATGGTGACGGATGCCTACCCACTGCCAGTGACCCAATACCCAATATCCAATACCCAATCCCTGACGCTGGACTGGGGTCCGTTGTTGGAGGCGCTGCTGGCAGATATCCGGCGGGGGGTGCCGGTGGGGGTGATGGCGGCACAGTTTCACAATGCGCTGGTGGAGGGGATCGTCGCCGTAGCTCAAGCAGTAGGGGCGGAGCGTGCCACTTTGAGCGGAGGCTGTTTCCAAAACCGCGTCCTCCTGGAGGGCGCCTATCGTCGCCTGACCCAAGCTGGCGTTCGTGTTTACGTCCACCAGCGCATTCCCCCCAACGACGGCGGCATCTCCCTGGGGCAGGTGGCCGTCGCAGCGCAGAAGATCGGGAATTTTGCCGCGAGCTTTTGACAACGTATTTGGTTTGTGATATAATCCCTCCGGCTGGTTGACAAGTGTGAAATTCCTGGAAAGGGTAAAAGACTATGCCGCTCAAAGTGATTGATAAGAATAGAATGGCCTCCCTGGTGACGGGCATCATGGAGGAGATGGAAGTGGTCGGGCCGGTGGCCAAGGACGGCAAGTTCGTCTTCAGTCCGATAGACGATTATTCCCAACTGCGACTGGACTACAACATCACCCTGCTTCCCCCAAAAGAGTACTTTCTCCCGACGGAGGAGCCTATCCTCAAGTACAAGCTGGGTGAGGCAGTGAGGAGCGAGCCGGTGATCGAGGCCAGACCCCGCGTCATCATGGGGGTGCACCCCTGCGACATCAACGCTACCTGGCTCCTCGACCTGGCTTTCTCCACGGACCATCTGGACACCAACTACATGGAAAAGCGTAAGAAGACCATCATCGTTGGACTGGACTGCAACCAGCCCTGCGACGAGCACTCTTTCTGCAAGAGCATGGGGAGTCTGACGGTGGAGGGGGGGTATGACCTGTTCCTGACCGACATCGGGGACGCCTATGTGGTGGAATATGGCTCACCGGCGGGGATGGAGCTTCTGGCCAAGTACAAAGGAGCGCGGGAGGTGACTGAGGCGGACCTGCTCCGTTTCAGGGCCGTTCAGGACGCCAAGTGGCCCAAGTTCACTTACAAGCTGGAAATGGGCATCAGCGACTTGCCCAATCTATTAGCCATTGGCTATGACAATCCCCTCTGGGACGAGCTGGGGGAGAAATGCCTGGCTTGTGGGGCCTGTACTTTGGTGTGTCCTACTTGCTATTGTTTCGACGTCGTGGATAAGTTGGCTCTCAATCTGAAGGAGGGGCAACGCTTGCGTCGCTGGGATTCCTGTCAGTTGCCGATGTTCGCCACCGTGTCCGGAGGGCATAATTTTCGCAAGGCTCGAGCTGACCGGCAGAGACACCGGTTCTTCCGCAAGGGGAAATACCTGGTAGAAATGTTTGGCAAAGTGGGTTGCGTGGGCTGCGGGCGTTGTGTGCGCTCCTGCTTGGTGCACATAGACCCTGTTGAGGTGTACAACACGCTGAAGCGCACCTGCACTCCCCGTGGTTGGGCAGAGCGAGAGGTGGTAGCATACCAACAGGGAATGTGACCTGGACTCTTGGGGTTTCCGATACCCCAGGAGTCTGGATTGGAGGCTTAGAGAACATGACGGATCAAGGTATCAGTTCCCCGTATCAGCCTACCCTGGCTGAGCTGGTGAAGATAGAGCAGTTGACTGAGACGGAGAGGCTTTTCACCATGCACTTGAAAAATGGCCATGACCTGGGACACCGGGCTGGCCAGTTCGTGGAGGTCTCGGTCTTTGGCATCGGCGAGGCGCCCATCTCCGTCACCTCCTCGCCTACTCGCAACGGCGTTTTTGAGCTGTGCGTGCGCAAAGTCGGAGACGTGACAGAGGCTCTGCATCGGCTGAAGCCAGGTTCCACAGTGGGTATTCGCGGGCCTTTTGGCAACGGCTTCCCAATAGAGAAGATGAGGGGCCAGGACGTGCTATTCGCCCCCGGTGGTCTGGGCCTGCCTCCTTTGCGCTCCCTCATCAATCAGGTGCTGGATGAGCGAGAGTCCTTCGGGCGAGTCATTATCCTCTGCGGAGCCCGGTCTCCTTCGGAGCTTCTGTTCAAGGACGAGTTAGCCAAGTGGGAAGCCAGAGACGATGTCGAATTCCATGTCACAGTGGACCGGGGCGACGAAAGCTGGACGGGCAATGTGGGCGTCATCACGACCCTCTTCCCCAAGATCACCGTGAATCCCCGCAGGACGGTGGCTCTGACGGTAGGCCCCCCCGTAATGTATCGGTTCGTGATCATGGAGCTCTTGAGCAAGGGGATACAGGATGGCCGTATCTATCTCTCGCTAGAGCGCAGAATGAAGTGCGGTCTCGGCAAATGCGGCCACTGCCAGATCAACAACGTCTACGTCTGCCAGAAGGGCCCCGTCTTCAGCTACGCTCAGTTGAAGGAGTTGCCTGAGGCAATCTGACCAGAGGGGCCAGAGGAGGCGGGGAGAGGGACATCATGGTCGCCGGCAGACGGTGGGAGGTTCGCGATCGTTATGGCAATGACATCTATTTGACTCACGAGCGGTGGAAACACATCACTGAACCGATGAACCATCCCGAAATGTCGGCCTATGAGGAGCATCTGAGGGAAACAATTCAATCGGGTAGGCGGAAGCAGGATTCTCTGAATCCGCAGAAATATCGCTACATCAAGCCTTTTGACGATTTGGCAGAGGACAACACACACGTCATCGCCATCGTGCTGTTCAGGTTTAGCGAAGGGCCAGGTGGCGAGCCTGTGCCCAATAACTACATCGTCACCGGCTATCAGAAAGAGATAGGAGGGTATGATTATGACAGGGCCAGTCTTCAACTATGACGAGATAAGCGATACGCTGTACGTTTCATTTGCCCCTGGGGAGAAAGCGACAGGCATCGAATTGAATGACCACATCTTGCTGCGTATCAACAAGAAAGAGCGTCGAGCCATAGGCCTGACCTTTTTGGAGTACTCTCTCTTGGCGCAGAGAACCGAAGTCGGCCCGCGTAGCTTCCCCCTCACGGGCCTAGCTGCGCTATCGGATGAACTCCGAAGCATTGTGCTTGACATTCTGCAACGTCCACCTGTGAGTGATGTTCTCTTTCTATCAACTTATACGCCTTCAGTCATAGAGACTATTCCCATCACATCGCTGCAACCAGTAACCATCGCTGCTGCATGAGAGGCGACCGAACCCTTCGACATGCCTGCGGCTACTCAGGACAAGTTCACTTAAGGAGAGAATGGAGATCGAAAAATGACGAAACCCCGAATCGCGATTTTCGACTTTGGGTGCTGCGAAGGTTGTCAGCTCCAGATCGTTAATCTGGAAGAAAAGATACTGGACCTCATCGGGCTGGTAGATGTGGTCAGTTGGCGGGAGGCTGTGACGGGACATTCTGACGAATATGACATCGCCATCGTCGAAGGGTCTATCACCCGCGAGGCGGAGATAGAGCGCCTGAAGGGTATCCGTGAGAAGGCCAAAGTGCTGGTGGCCTTGGGCGCTTGTGCCCATATCGGAGGCGTCAATTGCCTGAAGAACTTCTTCAAAATGGACGAAGTGCTGGAGTACGTCTACGGCGAAGACGCCAGGCATTTTGACACCATCCCTGCCCGGCCTTTGAGCGCGGTGGTGGCGGTGGATTACGCCGTCCCCGGCTGCCCCATTGATCGCAACGAATTCGTGGAGGTAGTCAAAGCCCTTCTTCTGGGCAAAAAGCCGCCCATCCCCAATTATCCCGTTTGCGTGGAGTGTCGGATGAAGGGAAACGTCTGCGTCTTCGACAAAGGCATGACGTGTCTGGGGCCGGTGACGCGGGCGGGATGCGGAGCCATCTGCCCCACCTACGGCAACAAGTGCGAGGGCTGCCGGGGCCTGGTGGATGACCCCAATCTGGATTCCCACAAAGAGGTCTTGCAGGAGCGTGGCCTGACGGTAGAGCAGATGTTGAACAGCTTCCGCATGTTTGGTGGCTGTATGGAGGTGGCGAAATGAGGGATGGCGGTAAGCGAAGCGGCATCAATGTCCATTACTTGACGCGGGTAGAGGGACACGGCAACATCGTGGTTGACCTCGAAGGGGGTGCTATCAAGGAACTGCGCTGGGAGATACCCGAAGCGCCTCGCTTTTTCGAGGCCATGGTGCGAGGCCAGAGCTACGCCGACGCCCCCCACATCACCTCCCGCATCTGCGGTATCTGCTCCATTGGCCATACTGTTGCCTCTCTGCAAGGGATCGAGGCGGCCATAGGTGTCCAGCCATCGGAGCAGACGGTTCTTTTGCGGAAACTGATCCTGCACGCGGAGACGGTACAGAGCCACACCTTGCACGTCTTCTATCTGGCGGCTCCCGACTTCCTGGGGGTGAACAGCGTTGTCCCTCTAGCGACGACCCACAAGGAACCGCTGCTGCAAGCCATTCGCTTGCACGGCCTGGCCAATAAGTGGAGCGACCTGATCGGTGGCCGCACCACGCACCCCATCAACCTGGTGGTGAACGGGTTCACCCGCATCCCCACGCCAGGGGAGCTGCGGGGTTTACGCCAGCAGATCACGGACGCTATCCCCGACCTGAGGGCCTGGGTGGAGATCTTCAAGACACTGGAGATTCCCGATTTCGAGCGGGAGACTGAGTATATTGCCCTCCAGCGGGACGATGAGTACGCTTTCTACAACGGCGCTATCGCCTCGACTGATGGCGACACTACCCCGGTTCCCCAATACAGGGAGAAGATCAAGGAGTTCGTCGTGCCCTATTCCAGCGCCAAGCACACCAAGGCGGCGCGGGAATCCTTCATGGTCGGCGCGCTGGCTCGCTTCAACAACAACTATAAGAAGCTCTCTCCGCTGGCCCAGTGGGCGGCCGAGGAAATGGGCCTGAAGCCGGTTTGCTACAACTCCTTTATGAACAACGTCGCCCAATTGGTGGAAACGGCTCACTGCTTAGAGGATGGTGTGCGCATCATTGACAAGCTGCTGGCCATGGGACTTAAGGAGGAAGACCGCAGCGTCAAGGTCGAGAAGGGGACGACCGGCGTGGGAGCAACGGAGGTGCCAAGGGGTCTGCTCATACACGAGTACACTGTGGATGATGGCGAAACCATCACCGGAGCGAATTTCATCATCCCCACCAACATGAACCACAACAACATTGAGCGGGACCTGAAAGCTCTGGCGCCTGCCATCGTGGACAAATCCAAAGAGGAAATCACCCTGGCTCTGGAGATGCTGGTGCGAGCCTATGACCCCTGCATCTCGTGCTCAGCCCATCTCCTCAACGTGGAGTTTGTGTGAAACACACCCTCGTTCTGGGCCTCGGCAACCCGCTGCTGGGAGACGAGGGAATCGGTGTGCGGGTGGTCGAGGAGTTAAGTGGACTGGAGCTGCCGGATGGGGTGGAGGTAGCGGAGGGCGGCACGGCCGGGGTGGGGCTGATTGGCCTGATGGAGGGCTACCAACGGGTTATCGTCGTGGACGCGGCGGACATGGGTCAGCCCCCCGGTCGCGTGGTCCGGTTCACCCCATCGGAAGCGCAGTTCAAAATGGCGGAAACCCGGCTGTCCCTTCACCAGATAGGGTTGGGAGAGGCGCTGGCTTTGGCCGAAGCTCTGGAGGTGGCCCCCGCCGAGGTGGTCATCATCGGGGTGCAGCCTGGTCGGATCGCGGGGAGGGTAGGACTAAGCCCGGAGGTGGAGAGGGCTATTCCGCAAATTAGTAAAATGGTTCTTGCCTCGCTGTAGTAGCGACTTCAGTCGCTTTTTCTGCGTGGCAAACGACTGAAGTCGTTACTACCAACAGAAGCAAATGGGAGGAACGCAATAATGGTTAATGAGAAAATCCTGGTCGTTGATGATGATCCAGATTTGGTGGAGGTGATCCGGTTGACCCTGGAGGCCAGTGGCTACCAGGTTTTCAGTGCGGCCAGCGGCACAGCGGGGCTGGAGAAGGTCGAGGAGATCCATCCCGATTTGATCATCCTAGACGTGATGATGGACTACACCACGGAGGGGTTCCAGGTCTCGTTGCAGTTGCGAAGCCCTGACCCCGGATCGGAGTATGCCCCTTATAGCAAGATTCCGATCCTGATGCTGACTGCCCTTCACAGCACGACATCGCTGCGTTTTGGGCCAGACAATGATTACCTGCCCGTGGACGATTTCGTGGAGAAGCCTCTGGAGCCAAGCGTCCTGGTGCAGAAGGTAGAGAAGCTGTTGGGGAAGTAGGTCGGCCAACTGGTAGATTGGTAGACCCCAATCTACCGATGCACCAATGTACTGATTTGTCAACGACGGGCGGTGTAGCCCGTCGTTTTGGCCTATACCGGGAAGGGGAGAACGCTCTATGAAAGAAGAAAGGGCCGTGCTTTCCAGGACGCCGGTTGAAGAAGAGTTGGCCGGGCGGGTTGCCTGGCAGATCCAATTGAGGTGGTTTGCCGCTGTAGGCGTCCTGGCCGCCGCCTGGCTTTCCAGTTCCATCCCTGGTATTCAACTTCCCCCCTGGCCGTTCTACATCGTCGGCCTGTCCATCTTCTTCTACAACACCGTCTTTCGGCTCTACCTGAAACGGCTGGAGAGAGAGGCTGTCTCTGAAGCCGCGGTCTTCGACCGGTTTGCTAAGGCCCAGACCGGCCTGGACTGGCTGGCCATGATTCTGCTGGTTCATTTCTCAGGAGGGGTGGAAAGCCCCCTCCTCTTCTATTTCATCTTCCACCTCATCATCGCCTCTATTCTGCTCTCGCCCCAGGCCTGTTATTTCTTTGCCACCCTTGCAGCCCTGGCGGTGGGAGTTTCGGCGATTCTTGAGTACAGAGGCATCATCCCGCACGTGTCTTTGGGCATCCTTCCTGCTTCCGTTTATCAAAACAGTTTGTATATCCTCGCCGTTCTTTTCTTCTTCACAACCTGCCTCTACATCTCTGTCTACCTGGCTACCTCAGTCACCATTAACCTCCGCCAGAAGGACGAGGAGTTGCTGCGTCTGCAACAGGAGCTATCTGGCGCTTACCAGCGGATACAAACCTTGTACGACGTAAACAAGATGGTTGGCTCGACCCTCAACCTGGAGGAGGTGTTGAATCTCGTCACTCAGGCTGCGGCCGAAGCGATGCAAGTTAGAGCCTGTACCATCAGACTGCTGGATGAAAGCGCCCGGATTGTTGAGACCGTCGCCGCCTACGGACTCAGCGAGCAGTTTTTGGCTAAGGGTCCGATAGATGTCTACAGGAGTCTCCATACGTCTCAGGCCCTCTCTGGCCGGCCGGCCATCGTTGCTGATACCTCTCAGGACGGCCGCCTTCAGTATCCGGCTGAGGCCAGGGCTGAAGGGATCAGCTCTATGCTTTGCGTCCCACTCCTCATCAGAGGTAGGGCGGAGGGGGTGATCTGCGTCTACGGCGCTGAAGTGAATCGCTTCAGCGATAGCGACGCTGAATTTCTCGCGGCCCTGGCCAGCGAGGGGGCTACAGCCATCGTGAACGCCAGGGCGTACCAGGCTTTGGAGATGGCCGACCGAGCCAAGTCTGACTTTGTGCAAATGGTCACTCACGAATTGCGCTCCCCCCTCTCCGCCGTGCAGAGCATGTTGAGGATCATGGAGCAGGGCTACGTAGGCCCCATGACGGCCAAGCAGCAGGACCTCGTTCAGCGCTCACAGCGGCGCATCTCCTTTTTGCTGGCACTGGTCAAAGACCTGTTGGAGTTGGCGGCTGGCAAAATGGAGCAGCTCAAGGGCGAAAAGAAACAGGTGGTGCTCAACGAGGTCATCGCCAGGGTCACAGAGTTGATGCGACCTAGCGCGGAGGAGAAGGGATTGGTGTTCAAGGTAGAGATCACAGAAGATCCTCTCGTCCTGGTCGGGATCGAAGATGGGTTGGAGCGGGTCTTTATGAACCTGGTGAGCAATGCCGTCAAGTACACTCCAACTGGCGGCTCGGTGACAGTCAGGGCTTGGAGCGAGGATGAGCAGATCAAAGTGGAGGTTTCTGATACAGGGATTGGCATTCCAGAGGAGGCGCTATCGCGCATCTTCGAGGAGTTCTACCGCGCCAGGAACGCCAAGTCTATGGAGATGGAAGGGACGGGATTGGGGCTGGCCATTGCTAAGGACGTGGTTGAGCAGCACGGGGGACAGATCTCGGTGGAGAGTGTGGTGGGGGAAGGCAGCACCTTCTACGTGACCTTGCCCAAGGGTTGAGAGGAAAAGGGAAATGCGAGAGCAGAAGATCAAAATCGGCGGTATTATCCAGAACCGGCATCTGGCCAAGATCGGCGTGATGTCCATTCCCGACCGGCCCGGCGTAGCCGGTATGCTCCTCAGCGCTTTGGGCGAGAGGGGTATCAACGTTGCCTTCATCGTTCATACCATTGACCTCAACAACCTGGACAACATCGTCATCTGTGTGGCCCCAGGGGACCTGGCGGCGGCTTTGGAGGTGCTCAGCACCATCAGAGAAACGGTGGGGGCGAAAGAAATCGTGCATGACCAGGAGGTGGGGATCGTCTCGATATTCGGCCCACACTTCGGGGAGCGGCCGGGCATCGCCGGGATGATGTTCTCGGCACTGGCCTCGGCGGGCATCAACATCCTGGCTATCAGCACCTCCATCTCCACTGCCTCTTGTCTCATTGATGTCTACGATATGGATGAGGCCGTTCAAGCTCTCCAGGAGGCTTTTGAGTTGCCCTGATTCTTGGAGGTTGGAGTGAGGAACCATGTGTTTGGGAATTCCTGGTAAGATCATCAGCGTTGAGGACAATCCGCTGGGCGTCCGTATGGGCAAAGTGAGCTTCGGGGGCATCATCAAGGAGTGCTGCCTGGCATTTACCCCTGAGGCCCAGGTAGGAGATTACGTCATCGTCCACGTCGGCTTCGCCCTCAGCCGCCTGGACGAGGAAGAGGCTCAACTGACACTGGAGGCGCTGGCCGAACTGGAGAGGGTAGCGGAGGAGCAGAGCGAGCCGCTCACCGTCAGCCTTCGGTAGGTTTATAACAAGGTATCGGACAACCGCCGGTTTTAAAGAGGCCAAAACAAAAGCTAGGCGAAATACTTCTGCCTAATCCGAACAGTCATTCCACTTCCTCCATACTAATATTCCGACGGACGGCAAGGAAAACGCCAAGGATGCCTAGAATCGCGGCGCCGAAGACCACCTCACCCAACGGCTGGACGATGTTCTGCCAGACATTGACCATGGGACCCGGCGGGACATCAGGCAGGTTGTACTGCCTGGGCTCGTCGAAGAGGACGCTCAAACGATGCAGCCCTCCGGTCTCGGTCTCGCCGTAGAGCCTGGCACCGCTCAGGCCCTGATTTAGCAAAACAGCCACCCTCTCTTTGGCCTGACCCAGTAACTCCTCCCACTGGCCCCATACCAGGGCCCCCACCGGACATGCCTCAGCACACGAAGGTCCCCCTAGTCCACTCCAGATGCGATCCTGGCAAAAGGTGCACTTAGCAACCTTCGCCTCTCCGGTGAGGAGACTCTTGGTCTTCAAATGGGGCACCCCATAAGGACAGAACTGAGCGCAGTAACCACAGCCGTTGCATTTCTCCTGATCGAGAGCGGTGAATCCTCGCTCGTCTTTGAAAAGAGCTCCCGTGGGACAAACGGCCACGCAAGCGGCATCCGTGCAGTGCATGCACTGATAGTTGAAGAAGTGCCAGTCGGCCTGGCCACTCTTGTTGAGCTTGATCAACGTCCAGGTGTCCGCCGACAAACCCAGTGGCGTCTCATATAGCTCCTGGGCGTCCGTTGTCTCTCCTGGCAGTTTGTTCCAATCCTTGCAGGCCATCTGACAAGCTCGACAGCCCACACACCTGGATGCATCGTAGAGAATGCCCACTTCACCCTCGCGGAAGGAGAGGGTCTTTGCATCCACCGGTGGAAGAGTAATCCCGCTGGCAATAGCTGTCCCCGATAACTTCAGGAAATCTCTGCGATCTAGTTGCATAACCTTCCTCCTTATGCCTTTAAGACTTCGGAAGTCTTCAGAGACTTCCGAAGTCTGGGTTCAATCCCCCACAAGCTTAGCTTAGATTCAACACTTGGCCAGATCCTATTGCTATAGTTCGCCCATGGGACTGATTCTAGCCTGAAATGACCAAGCCACGACCGGTGGATGGTGCAATTTGGCGAGTTCAGCACAGGTGAGAAACATCCCCAGGAACTCTTTGTGCGAGGTGAATAGCCCTGGAGCACTCTCAGCGGGTTGAAATCGCCGAAGTGTCGAAAATAAGCTTAGCTCCGCTAACACCTTATCCACCAGCACTTCTACCTGGGCGGCCACTGAGGGGGATAGCGCCAATCCTGGTCTCATCACTGCCGGCTGCACGCCCCACAACACCACCTGTCCAGGGTAGAGGCCACGCAGACGGGCAGCGGCCAGAAGATCGGCCAGGCCCATCTGATGGGGGGAGAGCTTGATGCTCAGAAAAGCAGGCACCTCATCGCCCTCCAGGCGGGCTATTGCCCCTGGCTCAGCGCCCATTTCCAGAGCATCAATCACCAGCAAGCGGTCCGCCTCTTCCACATAGGGCAGGAGATCCAGGGCCAGGGTGCCGCCATCTAGCACCTGCACCCCCTGGGCGAACTCATAGAGCTCTTGCAGCCGCTCCACCACCCGCACCCCTACCCCCTCGTCGCCCAGCAGGATATTGCCCAGGCCAAGTACCAGTGTCTTCGTCACTACGTTCGCTTCCTGAGACCCGACAGGTTTGGGGAAACCTGTCAGGTCTACATGCACCCATCCCACTTGATGCGGATCAACTCCCGACGCTGAGCATCCACCACGTGGACGGCACAGGCCATGCAGGGGTCGAAGGAA
>CAZQDO010000180.1:0-10904 GCA_964592085.1 uncultured Anaerolineae bacterium
TGCTCGGCCTTTCGGTGGGATTCGTAGGATGGGATTCGTAGTAGCGACTTCAGTCGCTCTGACTCCGTTGCGGACGACTGGAGCCGTCACTACGAAAAAACGCCAATGGCCGATTTTAGAATAAGCTCAATTGCTCTGCTTGCTCCAGGGGCTCGGCCTCGCCTAGTTGCTCCGCGTCCTTCAGGATCTGGGGGATCTTGAGCATGTCCTCCTTCACAACCGAGCGCCACTTGGGCTGGTGCAGGGCAGCGGCGGGATGGAACATGGGATAGTAGATGCGATTGCCGATGCGCTTGGGCTGGCCGTGGACGCGAGTGATCTGGGCGTTGGGAAAGTAGCGAGCCATAGAGAAGCGTCCCAGGGTGACGATCAACTTCGGCTGGATCAACTCGATCTGTTTATCGAGAAAAGGCTGGCAGGCTGCGATCTCGTCGGACAGGGGATCGCGGTTGCCGGGTGGCCGGCACTTGATGACGTTACAGATGTAGACCTCCTCTCTCTTCAAGCCGATGCTCTCCAGAAGCTCATCCAGGAACTTTCCTGCGGCTCCCACAAAGGGGCGGCCCTGCCGATCCTCGTGGAAGCCAGGAGCCTCGCCGATGAACATGATCTCTGCGTTCTCAGGCCCCTCGCCGGGCACCGTCCTGGTACGGCCTTTGGCCAGCTCGCAGCGCTGACAGACGGCTATCTCTTTATGAAGCTCGATCAACTCGGACACAAACTCACCTCCCGTGGCTCTCGCCGATTTTCAATACCTCACTATAGACCTCATCACTGAGGCGGACCCCCTTGGCTATCAACTCATCTAAGGTTTGCTTTAGTTTTGTTATGGGGCCCCTGCTGTAGGCCTCGTTTAGCACACCGATGGTGCCTGTTATGTTCAAACCCATGAACTCAGCAGTAGTTCGGGCTTTGTAATCGTCCAATAGTACCAGGTCAGCCTCTACCTCCAGGGCAAGGACTATAGCTTCTGATTCTCCTCTACCAAGCTTCGTGAGAAAGCCTCTGACCATTGCCTCGTTTTGGACATCCCGCACCTCGATCCAATCACCGACGGCCTTTTGGGTCTCATCTGCACCTGCCTTTCCTTTACCCCTCACCACGACCTCATCATAGACGCTCTGGGGGATGACGATCTTACTAAAAACCGTCCGAAGCAGCTCAAAATGCTCAATCTTCGCCAGAGCGATCAGAGGTCCAGCATTGGAAACGGTGATCATTGCCTGAGCCTTTCAAACGCTGCCGTGTCCTTCTTGAGATCTTCAAGCGTGTATTCGGCAACAGGCACTCCGTTTGCCACCAGGAAATCCATGAAGTCAGCCAAGCACATATCGGCAAGTTCGGCCGCCTTGCCAATAGAGAGCAGACCCTTTTTGAAGAGACTCAATGCTACGCTGCTTTTCACCTCTCGCTCTAGTTTATCCCCATAGAGGCCCACCATTTTCATGGCGGCAAAGACGTCCGGGGGAAAGCCTACTTCGATTCTTATTGGCTTGGTCGTAGTCGCTCTCATATCTGCTCCTTTCGCAAATGCTCTCACGACAACCCAGCAATGTCCTTAGAGATGCCTGTTGTGCCCCAGATTATACCTCATCTAAGGTGTTTTGTCCAAAGCCTGAAATCAGCTTTTCCCACAGCACGCGCTTGAGCTGCTGGAAATGGCCCTGAAAGGTGGCTGAGATTAGCCTCTCTGTGGACATGATCAGGGCATCTTCGTTACTGTCGCGATAATAGCGCCGCCGCAGCCCCACCTGGCGAAAGCCGTACTTGCGGTACAGATTTTGGGCCGTGATGTTGGAAACGCGCACCTCCAAAGTGGCTATGTCGGCCTCAAGCTCGGTAGCCCGATCGAGCATGGTCACCAATAGAAGCTCACCGATCCCTCGCTGCCGCCAGTCGGGTTGCACCGCGATGGTGCTGACGTGGGCCTCATCAACCATCAGCCAGAAGCCGCTGTACCCGAGGATGGGTGGGCGTACCCCCACTCCGAGAGAGCGGCGCACCCTGGCCAGCAGACCCAAGTCTGCCCCCTCCATCCGACGTTGACGCACGACGAAATAGTGGGAGAGGTCGTTCTCCTGGAGATCGTAGCGGTAAGCGCGGGCCGACCAGGGCGAGGGAAAAGAGACACGCTCAATCCCCATCACCCCTCCAATGTCTCGAAGCCGCATGGGTTCGACGACGTAAGGCAGACCTTTGTAGTCCATGCCTCATCCTATCGAAGGGTGACGAAGATAAATGGGAGCCAATGTGGCGGGATCGTCCACCTCGCCCCTTTCCAGGCGTTGCCAGCCTAGCTCTGCCAGATACCCTGCTCGCCGCAGCGAGGAGGCCGGCGAGGCCACCACAGCCTTTTCTCCCAGTCGCTCTTGCAATAACTCAGCGGCCTGGGCGTCTATCTCCCCACAGAAAAAGGTTCGGGTTTCGATATCGGCGACCAACTCCTCTAACGTCGTCAGGCGATAGTCGCCCTGCCTTTGCCACTGCCCCCGCCTCCGCCGATAGAAAGCGGCGGAAACCCGTCCCCGGCCAGCTTTCAGCACGGCGCACACAGGGCCTCGCTTTCGGCCCTGAGCGTACACCAGGGCATCCAACGTCGGTATCCCTATGAGCGGTATGGTCAGCGTCAGGGCTAGCCCTTTGGCGACGCCCAACCCGATGCGCAAGCCGGTGAAGGAGCCGGGGCCCAAAGCGACGGCTACCGCCCTTATCTCCGAAGGCGAGACCTTTTGTCGCTCCAACATGCGCACCAGACCGGGCACCAGTTCCACCGTGTGGCCGTTTGCCGAGCTCCACGTCTCTTCGGCCAGCACCCGCTCCCCGTCGTACAGCGCCAGACTAGATATTCGCGTCGCTGTGTCAATGGCTAAAAGCATGAACTTCTCCTCGCTAGATCCCAAAGGCCCTTCGCTTGAATTCTCGCAGCAGCTCCTCGTAGCGCTTCCCCACGGCTTTCATCAACAGGCCGCGCTTGGTCTCGATGACGTAGCGGAGCTGGATCCACAGGTGCTCAGCAGGCAGGGCCTCTGGCGCTCGGTCGGCCCACTCGACGACGCAAACCCCTTCGCCGTAGAGGTACTCCTCGAGGCCCAGGGTCAAAACTTCTTTTGCTTCCCCCAGGCGGTATAGGTCTACGTGGTAGAATGGCAGCCTGGCCTGCCCTTGCCGGTACTCGTTGATCAAGGTGAAGCTGGGGCTGGTGATAGGGCCTTCGATTCCCAGACCTTGTCCGATGCCCTGGGCCAGACAGGTTTTCCCCGCACCCAACTCGCCCGCCAGGCAGATCACGTCGCCACCTTGCAAGAGCTCACCCAGCCTGGCGCCAAATCGCCGCGTCTGAGCCTGGCTGTGGCTGATGAAGTCCAAGCTGTGCTCATTCAAAATAGAAGCCACCTCTGCGCACCCCACAGTTCCCTCGGAGATGAGTAATGCCTCAATGTGCACCTGTCACCTCATTAACTCGTTGACTCGCCGCCCCAATATTGTACAACTTTTATCCTTTCTCGACAAGCGGAGAGATGCGGTTTTCAACAGACTGTCGAAGCCCAATGCCGGTGTTGCCCAAATGGGCAAGGTGGTGTAAAATAGGGGTAAGACTTACGCAGCTTGGGAGGTAGACCTTGGAACACGATCGTTGGACACGGACCGCCATTGTTCTGGTGGCCATCAGTGCCGCCATCTTCCTCTTTGAAAAGGCATGGCAGTTGAGCGGTTTCTTCGGTGACATTATCCTGACCTTCGCTCTGGCCTGGCTTGTCGCTTTTGTTCTGGACCCCCTGGTTGACAGGCTCAGCGGGCGACCTGCACCCCACCTTCTCACAAGGTGGGTGCGGCAGCGCATAGGCGGCAAAGTCGCCCATGTTTTAGAGAGTCTACGCCTTCCTCCCGGCTTGGCTGTTAGCCTGGTCTACCTTGGCCTGGTGATGGTCATAATACTCATCGGCATCTTCCTGGTGCCCGTGACCGTGACCCAGTTCTCCCAATTGGGAGCCAAACTACCCGAATACATCGCCCAGGCACCCAACTGGACCGAAGCTTTGCAAGAGGACTTAGCCAAGCGTAAAATCTACGTGGACCTGACGTCAATCTACCAGCCTGAAGAGATGACCCGGCGGGCCGAGGCCATCGGCACAGCCCTCGTCCAGAACGCCCTGGTCGTCGTCACTCAAGTGGCATCGGGAGTGGCTAATGCCCTCATCGTTATCATCCTCAGCTTTTACATGATGCTGGATGGCAAGAAAGTGACCAAACAATTTTTGGCCTTGATCCCTTCCGAGTATTACGATGAATTGTCCGTAGCGGCCAAGAGCATAGAACGCACCTTCGGCGGTTTCATCCGTGGCCAATTGATGATGGCTTTGCTCTACGCAGCGTTTGTCACCCTGACTATGACCATCGCCAGACTGCGCTTTGCCATAGCCATCGGATCTTTAGCTGGGCTGATCATGTTCGTTCCGGTCATCGGGGCCCCCATCGCGATGACTCTGCCGGCGATCATCGCTCTCTTCCAGAACCCTGGCCTGGCACTTTGGATGCTCTTGATCATGACCATCTACCAGCAGATCCTCCTCCACATCGTGATGCCAAAGGTCTTGAGTGAAGTGATCGGCATGCCCCCCCTGCTCATCCTGGCGGCCATAATGATCAGCACCAAGCTAATCGGTATCTGGGGCTTCATCTTTGGCATTCCCGCAGCGGGGGCCCTTTACGCCATCGGCGCTTTCTTTCTGAACCGCTGGAAGGAACAGCAACGTGTTGTCTCTGACGAATCGCAGACTTGACAATCTGCTGGATTATGCTATAATGTTCACATCTTGTAAAGGAGGTATGACATGCGCAATCTAAGAGTGTTCATCGCTGGCTTGTTGCGGCTGCCGGATAACATCGCAGTTCGCTTGTTGCCTTGTCGTAGTGCGCCTCCTCACAAAAAGCTGTGGTAAAATTACCGCAGGCCGTGGGTGCACGCGACGCCCACGGCCTTTTTATTTTATCCCGTCGTTTCTCTGTAAGGCCGTGGGCATTGTCCGCGGCCTTGTTATTTGTAGGCCGGAGTTTGTAGGTTCGTAGACTCGGAGGTCACGAGTTTACGAATCCTGGATCATTTGGAGGAGATACTATCATGTCCGCACCTGTAACCCAGTTCAATTTCAAAACCGCCGTTTCGGACAAGCGCCTGGTTGGCCTGTGGCGCATGTTGACCGGCTTCCGCCTGGCCTACCTGGGGGCGATGGTCGGCGTAGGGGTGGCGGCTGTTCTTCAAACGGCCAATGCGCTGTTGCTGCGCTATCTCGTAGACGATGTGCTGGGGCATGGGAGGTTTGGCCATACCCTGTTGCTCGTCGGGGTGGGATTCGTGGCCCTGGCGTTGGGGCAGGGAACGCTGTCCTTTGTCAGTGGCGCGTTGACTGCCCGGTCGTCGGAGGGGATCGCCCGCCGTCTGCGCAACTACCTGTACGATCACATCCAGCGGATGTCGTTCACGTACCACGATCATACGGAGACCGGCGAGTTGATCCAGCGGACCACCTCGGACGTGGACGCCATACGCCGATTCTTCGCCGACCAGGCCATTAACGCAGGGCGCATCGTCCTGCTCTTCGTGGTCAACTTCGTGGCTTTGTGGAGCCTGAACGCGCGGCTGGCGCTGCTTTCGGTGGTGGTTGTGCCGCTGATCGTGGTGGTATCGGTTTTCTTCTTCAAGAGGGTCATGAAGGCTTATGAAGCATACCAGGAACAGGAGGCGAAGCTTTCAACTACCTTGCAGGAGAACCTGACCGGAGTGCGGGTGGTCAAGGCCTTTGCCCGCCAGACCTATGAGCAGGAGAAATTCGAGCAGGATAACTGGGGGCAGTATCAGCGCGGCCGACGGCTGTTGACGCTCCACTCCCTGTTCTGGCCGAGCTCTGACATCTTGTGTGGTTTTCAGATGGTGGGGGCTTACCTGGCCGGCGCGCTGATGGCCATCAACGGGACCATCTCGGTGGGGACTTACCTGGCTGCCGCGCGGATGATCGTGTGGCTGATCTGGCCCATGCGCAACCTGGGGCGGCTGATCGTGCAGATGTCTAGCGGGATGGTGTCGTACATGCGCGTCGTCAAGCTGATCAAGGAAGATCGCGAGCCCCTGGACGAGGGCACGTACCGGCCAGACGACAACGTGCGGGGAGAAGTTGTCTTCCGCAATGTTCGCTTCGAGTATAATGGCACGGATGGTGCAGTGCTCAAGGGGGTCAGCTTCCGGGGCGAGCCGGGACAGGCCGTGGCTCTGCTTGGCTCAACTGGTTCGGGCAAGACCAGCCTGGTCAACCTGCTGCCCCGGTTCTACGATTACACTGGCGGCAGCCTGACCCTCGACGGGGTGGAGCTCAAGGAGTATCCGCGCCACTACCTGCGCCAGCAGATCGGCATCGTGGAGCAAGAGCCGTTCCTGTTCTCCCGCACCATCGGCGAGAACATCACCTACGGGGTGGGGCGGGAGGTTTCCGACGAGGAAATCGTCACGGCGGCGCGGATGGCAGCCATCCACGACGTCGTCATGTCGTTCCCCGATGGTTACAACACGCTGGTGGGCGAGAAAGGGATCACCCTCTCCGGAGGGCAGAAGCAGCGCGTCGCCATTGCGCGCACCTTGTTGAAAGACCCGCGCATCCTGATCCTGGACGACGCCACCTCGTCGGTGGATACGGAGACGGAGGGTGAGATTCGCCAGGCGCTGGAGCACCTGATGGAGGGACGCACGACGTTCATCATCGCTCACCGCATCCAGAGCGTGATGAATGCCGACCTGATCCTGGTGCTCGACCAGGGGCGGATCGTGCAGCGCGGGACGCACGAGGAGTTGATGGCGCAGGAAGGGATCTACCGTCGAATCTACGACGTGCAGGCCCGCATCGAGGATGAGTTGGAGAGGGAGATAGGTCAGACTTCCGAAGCCTGTAGTGAGCGTAGCGAATCTATCTGGGAGACCTGGGAGGTTTTCGAGAAGGAGTTAGTCCATGTCGCAGTATGAATTTGAGGAAGAAGAATTCACAACCCAATTCAACGGCCAGACCCTTCTGCGCATTCTGGCTCAGACCAAGCCCTATCGGTCATGGTTGGTCGGGTTTCTGCTGGCCACTCTGGCCGTGTCGCTACTTGATGCCTACTACAACCTGCTGGGCAAGCGGATCATAGACGAAGGCATTATGACGGGCGATAAGACGGCGCTCATGCGGATCGTCACCCTCTACGGCTCGTTGACCCTGGTGTCGGCGGTGTCCGTGTTTGTCTTGATCTACCTGGCCGCTACCCTGGGGGAGCGCATCCGCTACGACCTGCGGAAGAAAATGTTCGAGCACTTGCAGGAGCTGTCCTTCTCCTACTTCGACCGCACGCCGGTGGGGTGGATCATGTCGCGCGTCACCTCCGACCCTGAGCGCATCGCGCAACTGGTGACGTGGGGACTGCTGGACACCACCTGGGCGATAATGAGCATCGCCGCGTCGGTCTACTTCATGCTGCGCATCAACTGGCGGCTGGCCCTGATCGTTTTTGGCATCGTCCCGGTGCTGGTGGTCGTGGCAGCCCAGTTCAAGAAGAAGATCATCGTGGAGTTCCGGCTGGTGCGCAAGATCAACTCCAAGATCACGGGAGCCTACAATGAGAACATCAGCGGCGTGCGCGTGGTGAAGGCGCTCTGTCGGGAGGAGGAGAACCTGCGCGAGTTCGGTGAGCTTTCGGGCAAGATGTACCGCGCTGGCTACCGGGCGGCCTGGCTTTCGGCGCTGTTTCTGCCGACGGTGCAGTTGATCAGCGCGCTGGCGCTGGGCGGCATCGCCTGGTACGGCGGCCTGCAAGTTCAGGTAGGCAATCTGACCATCGGCAGCATCCACGCCTTCGTCTCGTACGTCATGTTCATGCTCTGGCCTGTTCAGGACATGGCCCGCGTCTACGCCGAGATGCAGCACGCCATCGCCTCGGCCGAGCGCTCTTTCTCGCTGATTGACGCCGTGCCCGAGGTGACCGACCGACCCGGCGCCATTGACCCCGGCACCATCCGCGGCGACATCGAGTTCGACCACGTGGACTTCTACTACGAAGAAGACAAGCCGGTGTTGCAAGACTTCACGCTGACGGTGAGGCGCGGCGAGACCATCGCGCTGGTGGGGCCGACGGGTGGGGGGAAGTCCACCATCGTCAACCTGGTGTGCCGCTTCTACGAGCCGCAGGCGGGCGTGATCCGCATCGGCGGGCGGGACTACACCGAGCTATCTCTGCACGCCATCCAGTCGCGTATCGGTGTGGTGCTGCAGACGCCGCACCTGTTCTCCGGCACCATCCGCGAGAACGTCCGCTACGGGCGGCTGGACGCTACGGACGGGGAGATTGAGGAGGCGGCCAAGCTGGCCGGCGCCCACGACTTCATCGTCACGCTGGAGAAGGGCTACGACGAGGAGGTGGGCGAGGGCGGCGTGCTGCTTTCGGTCGGGCAGAAGCAACTGATCAGCCTGGCGCGGGCGATCCTGGCGCAGCCGGAGATCTTCGTCATGGACGAGGCCACCAGCTCAGTGGACACGCTGACCGAAGCGCTGATCCAGCGGGGGATGGAGGCGCTGATGCAGGATCGCACCAGCTTCGTCATCGCCCACCGCCTCTCAACTATCAGGCGGTCGGACCGGATTCTGGTCATTGAGGACGGGCGCATCACAGAGATGGGCACCCACGCCGAGCTACTGCGCGCCCAGGGCCACTACCACCGGCTCTACACCAAGCAGTTCAGGCGCCAGTTGGAACAGGAGTACGATGTCTTCAGAGTGCCCAGTTTGGTAGCGGCTTGACTCAAGGTGCCAGGCGCTTGCGAATAGCCGACTGATTGAGCAATATCACCAGGCTTGGAGGCACTGTAGCTCCCAAGAAGCCGATGAAAGTGCCTGGCACCTGAACGCTTACTTTGGGAACTGGCGTGAATAGCAAGCCGGAGTCCCCTGCTGATGGCAATCACAACATTGCCGTCAGCAGCGGTAATGGAGGCCAGAGGATACCACTTGTGACAAAGAAAGGCCCTCCTTGAAACTTGGAGGGCCTTTTTGTTCGGCATCAGAGTGCTGGCTGACAGATATGACAGCGAATGGGGGTATGGCCTTCGCCCAGGCCCTGCGCAGCGATGATCTGCTCGAACCCCCCCCGACCATGCGACTCCAGTCTAGTTGAAACAAGCAACTTATGAAGGGTGCCGCCCCACCGCTTCCTCTTCGCGCCGGATGGCCAGTATCAATACTCGGTTCATCTTCAAAGCCTCGACCGTTCCACGGCCGGTTGCCGTCAGACCTACCAGGTGGACGCCATCCCACTGAAAATGCTCATGCCAGACATCGCGTCGGGGATTATAGATGGCGACCTCCTGGCCGCTTTGCGGATCAATCGCTGTCTGGCGTGCTGCTTTGCGGAGCGAACATGATACACAGGCTAACGCCAGGTTCTCGGCGACAGTCTCGCCGCCAACCGCCACGGGAATCACGTGATCTATGTGAAACGTGGCTTCTTGTCCTTTCTGCGATAGCTTGCAATACTCGTAACGGTGAGCCGCTCTCTGGATGACCAGTCGCCGTAACCCAGCCGGAATAGTCTTCACTGTATCATAGCTCTCTCGACACCCTCTCCGCGCGTGACCGTAGCAGGGAGAGAAGTTCAGCCAGGTTCACCAGCCCCTCGGCCTCCAGTCGTTCAGCAGGAGTTAGTCTGTCGCCCTGATCCTGGCGATCCAGCAAGCTTTGTAACCGTTTGTCAACCCCTTTTGGCAACTTGAATTGAATCAGATCTGCGGGCATTTCTAGTTGGATGAGAACTGTTGAGACATAGTCTTACCTACCTCCCTCTATTGTACCACACCAGCCATTGAGTCGCAAAGCCTTCTCCATCCGCCGTGATTATAGCATAGAAATAGGAATGTGTCTAATTGATCTTCAAATGAGACACGAAAGGATACCACTTGTAACAAACAAAGGCCCTCCTTGAAACTTGGAGGGCCTTTCTGTTCGGCATCTGGAGATGTTGATTTCTAGAGCCTGTGCCTCCTGACCAGCACAACTCCCAGGGCCGCGAGCCCAGCCAGTCCCACCCATGGAGCCAGAAGCCCCAGCTTGTTCACCGGCACCACGACGCCACCCACGGGATAGCCGAAAATGGCAGTACAGGTCTTGTCAGCGTCCATGGTGATCTGGGCGGTGAGTGCACCTGTGCTGACGCAGTCCCCGCTCCACTCGATGAAGTAAGAGTTGACACCGGGGTGGGCTGTCAGGGTGACCACCATGCCGTGGCCAAAACTCCCTGCGCAATCCTCGCCGCACAGCACCCCAGCCGGCTCGCTGGTCACTCTTCCCGCCCCTTCCCCGACCCCTGTCGTGTTGACGCTGAGAGTGTGGCTCCAGACGACGCCGTAGGCAACGGCCCCCGTGCCCCTGAAGTGTATCCACCCGATGTTCTCCCCCCAGGCGTAGCCGTCGAAGATGCCAGTGGCATAGTCTATGGTCACCTGACTGTGGGTGGGGTTGAAGTTGATCCAACCCACGTTAGTGCCCCAGGCGTAGCCCGACAGGTTGCCGCTGCCGTCGTTGTTGACGCCATAGTTGTCCGCTGCGGTGTTGGCGTAGGTGTGGGGACTGCCGCCGGTGTGGGTGCCCAGCCGAATCCAGCCGATGTTCTCTCCCCAGGCGTAGCCCTCCAGATGGTCGTCGTAGACCGTGGCCCCGCCGTGGGTGGGGTTGAAGTTGATCCAGCCGACGTTGGTGCCCCAGGCCCACTTGTCCACCGCGTTGATGTTCCCCCCAGCCGCCTGGGCCACTGCCACCAGACACAACACCAGAGCGATCAAGACGGGATATCGAATATAGGTGATAACCTTTCTTAGCATATCAGTTCCTCCTTGT
>CAZQDO010000181.1:0-10897 GCA_964592085.1 uncultured Anaerolineae bacterium
GATATGAGGAGTTCTCATGCAAATTGACCTTCTCATCCACAGCGCAGCCCAACTCCTCACCCTTGCCTCGGATGGCCCCAGGCGTGGGGCGGCGATGGGGGAGCTGGACATTATCGAGGACGGGGCAGTGGCCGTGCAGGACGGCCTCGTTGCCCTGGTGGGGCCGACGACGGAGGTGCGGGGGCAGGTTGTGGCCGCCGAGGAGATAGATGCCACCGGCAAGGTGGTCATGCCCGGCTTCGTGGATCCCCACACCCACCTGGTCTTCGCTGGAGACCGAGCAGGGGAATTCGAGCAGCGGGTCAGAGGAGCGACGTATCAGGAGATCATGGCCGCCGGTGGAGGAATCATGTCCACTGTGCGGGCCACCCGGGCGGCGTCGGTGGAGCAACTGGTGGAGGAGAGTCACGCACGGTTGGATCGGATGCTGGCCCACGGCACCACCACCGCCGAGATCAAGACCGGCTACGGTCTGGATACCGAGAGCGATCTCAAGATGCTGGAGGCCATCCGCCGCCTGGACGCCGAGCACCCCGTGGATCTGGTCCCCACTTTCCTGGGCGCTCACGCCGTGCCTGGGGAATACAAGGGGCGAGCGGACGAGTACGTAGACCTGGTCGTCGAAGAGATGTTGCCAATGATCAAATCCCAAATCTCAAATCCCAAATCTCAAACTTTTTGTGATGTCTTCTGCGACGAAGGGGCCTTCACCCTGGAGCAGGCACGGCGAGTATTGGAGGCGGCGCAAGCTCTGGGCTTGAGGCTGAAGATCCACGCCGACGAGTTCAAGCCGCTGGGGGGCACCAGGCTGGCGGTGGAGCTGGGGGCGGTCTCGGCCGACCATCTGGTTTGCACCCCTGACGACGAGATCGAGATGCTGGCGAGGTCGGATACCATCGCCGTGGCCTTGCCGGGCACGCCTTTTGGCCTGGGACACCACGAATACCCCCCCGCCCGGCGGATCATTGACTCCGGGGGCGCTCTGGCTCTGGCCACTGATCTCAACCCCGGCACTTGCTGGTGCGAGTCTATGCAACTGATCATCGCCCTGGCTTGCCGCTTTATGAGGATGACCCCGGCCGAGGCCATCGTCGCTGCCACCCTCAACGCGGCCCACGCCGTCGGGTTGGACCACCGAGTGGGGAGTTTAGAGGCCGGCAAGAAGGCCGACCTCCTCATCCTGGACATTCCCGACTACCGTCATCTGCCCTATCGCTTCGGCGGCAACCTGGTGGATAAGGTGATCAAAGGCGGATTGCCCTCTACTTGACGAAATCGCCAAAGTCAACTACAATGAATGGCGCATGATTTAATGAAGGAGACAAGTGTACAGTGTTTGAGAACCTGACGGACAAGCTGCAAAATGTTTTCGGCAAACTGGCCAAGCGGGGCAAGCTCTCCGAAGGCGACGTGGATGCCGCCCTGCGCGAGGTGCGGCTGGCTCTGTTGGAGGCCGACGTCAACTACAAGGTGGTCAAGGACTTCGTGGCCAGGGTGCGCGAACGAGCTGTCGGTGTTGAGGTGATGCGGACCCTCACGCCGGCCCAGCAGGTGATCAAGATCGTCAACGAGGAGCTCATCAGGACCCTGGGCGAGCCGAGCAAGCTGGACTTATCGGGCACACCGCCTCACGTCATCATGCTGGTGGGCCTCCAGGGATCGGGCAAGACGACCACCGCGGCCAAGCTGGCCCTGAGGCTGCGCAAGTCTGGTCATCGCCCCCTCCTGGTGGCCGCCGACCCCCGCCGTCCAGCGGCGGTGACGCAGTTGGAGGTGCTGGGCAAGCAGTTGGACATCCCCGTCTATCAAGAGAGCACCACCGTGCCTCCACCGACGGTCTGCGCCCACGCCGTGCGGCTGGCCGAGGAGTCTGCTTATAGCACCGTCATTCTGGACACTGGGGGGCGACTGCACATTGACGAGGAGTTGATGCAGGAGTTGGCAGAGATCAAAAAGCGGGTCTCGCCCCAGGAAGTGCTGTTGGTGGCCGACGCCATGACGGGCCAGGATGCCGTGAGAGCGGCCGGCGACTTCAACCAGCGGGTGGGCTTGACGGGCCTGATCCTGACCAAGGCCGACGGCGACGCTCGCGGCGGGGCGGCCATCTCCATCCGCTCTGTGACCGGTGTGCCCATCAAATTTCTGGGGGCGGGTGAGAAGACAGACGCGCTGGAGCCATTTTATCCCGATCGCCTGGCCTCGCGCATCCTGGGCATGGGCGATGTCCTCAGCCTGATCGAGAAGGCAGAAGCCACCCTCGACCAGGAGCAAGCCCTGGCCGCGGGTAGAAAGCTGGCCAAGGGCGAATTCGACCTCGAGGACTTCCGACGGCAACTGCGTGAGGTCAGGAAGATGGGACCTCTGAGTCAGATCCTGGACATGATCCCTGGCTTCTCCCAGGTCAGCCAGCAAGTGACGCCGGAGATCACCGACCAGCAGATGAAGCGGATCGAAGCCATCGTCAACTCCATGACCCTGGAGGAGCGGTACAATCCCAGAATCATCAACGCCAGCCGCAAGCGGCGCATCGCCCGCGGCTCCGGCACCACCGTCCAGGAGGTCAATCAACTCCTGGGCCAATTCCGTCAGATGCAGCGCATGGTGAAGCAGATCACCAGCAAGCGAGGTCCGTTTTCGATGTTGAGGCAGTTGGGCGGCTAGGAGACAGGCATTGCATGCAGGATGATCACAGGACCAAAGAGCAATTCGTGGGGGAGTTGGCAGAGCTGCGCCAACGAGTCGCCGAGTTGGAGGCAGTGGATACCGAGCGTAAGCAGGCAGAGGAGGCGCTGCGACAATCGCTGACCGAACTCCAGAATCTCCAGCACGTCACTCAGGCCCTCCTGGAGCTGGACGAACTGCCCCAGACCATAAACACTATCGCCAAGGGGATCGTGACTCACCTGGGCTTCGATAGTGCTCTGGTAATCCGCTATGTGGAAGAAGAGCAAGTGTTCATCGGTCTCGCCCTCTATCCGATGATGCCTGGCCTGCTTGACCAAGCCCTGGCCCTCATCGGGCGCCCGGATCTGAGGAGTAAGCTGCAGGGGTACCGGTTGCCTTATCAGCCTGGCATGAATCCCGTCGTGGATCGCGTTCTGGCTGGGGAGACGGTGATCAGCAATTCCTTGACTGACTTTTTGCAGCCCTGGCTTCCCCGCCCCGTCGCCGAGGCCGTGTACAAACTCTTTGGGAGGCGAACCTACATCGACTCACCGATGCGGATCAAAGGGCAGACAGTGGGAAAGATCCTGGCTGGCGTCAGTAACGGCTCCATCACCGCGGACCGGCAGCAAGCCCTGGCCCGGGTGGCTGATCAGGCAGCCATGGCCATTCACAATGCAAGGCTTTACGAAGCCGCCCAACAAGAATTGGCTGAGCGCAAGCGGACAGAGGAGGCGCTGAGGGAGTCAGAGGAGCGCTTCAGGGGCATTTTTGAAAACGCTACGATTGGCCTGTATCGAACCACTCCCGATGGTCGCATCCTGATGGCAAATCCGACCCTTTTGCGGATGCTGGGATGTTCGTCCTTCGAGGAGCTTGTTCAGCGCAACCTGGAAGAGGAGGGGTTTGAGCCGGAGTACCCGCGTTCGGATTTCAAGCAACGGATCGAAAGCGAGGGTCAGGTCATCGGACTGGAGTCTGCCTGGACAAAGCGTGATGGTACGACGCTGTTCATTCGTGAGAGCGCAAGGGCCATTCGCGACGAGGCTGGAAACACATTGTACTATGAGGGCACAGTCGAAGACATCACCGAGCGCAAGCGAGCAGAGGAGAAGCTGAAAGAGTACGCCGAACGGCTGGAGGAGATGGTGGGGGAGCGCACCAAAGAACTCCGAGAGGCTCAGGAGCAGTTGGTCCGACGGGAGAAGCTGGCCATGCTGGGCCAATTGGCGGGTAGCGTGGCCCATGAGCTGCGCAACCCCCTTGGGGCAATCTCCAACGCCACATTCTATATCAAGATGGTCCTTCCCGATGTGGAGGAAACCATCAAGGAGCACCTGGACATCATCGTCGAAGAGGTTCACGAGTCGGACCGAATCATTTCCGACCTCCTGGACTTCTCGCGCACCAGGATTCCCAATAGGGAAAGGATAGAAGTCTCCGAGTTGGTGACTGACGTGTTGGCGAAACACTCTCCGCCTGAGAATGTGGAAGTTGCTATCAATATACCAGACCAGCTTCCTGTTTACGTAGATCCGTGCCAGATGAGGCAAGTGCTGGACAATCTGGTCACCAATGCCTGTCAGGCCATGCCTGGGGGTGGCAACCTGATCATCAGCGCCCAAGCTGGAGAGAGGACAGTGGCTCTTTCTGTAGCCGATACCGGTGTGGGCATCTCGGAGGAGGTCGTCGCCAGGCTTTTCGAGCCCCTCTTCACCACCAAGGCTAAAGGCTTGGGGCTGGGGTTGGCGGTGGTCAAGATGTTGGTGGAGGCCAATGAGGGCAGCATTGAGGTAGAGAGTGAAGTGGGGAAGGGGAGCACTTTCACGGTGAGGCTGCCACTGGCGAAGTGAGTGAACTAGGAGGCAAACTCATGAGAGTTTTGCTGGTTGAGGACAACCCCGGAGACGCCCGACTGATTCGGGAGATGTTACAGGAGGTCGGCCACGCCCGGCCCGAGTTGGTGCACGTCGAACGGCTCGCCGAGGCATCGGACCGCCTCGGCGAAGAAGCTTTTGACGCCATGATCCTGGATCTCAATCTGCCTAATAGTCAGGGACTTGATACGTTCGTCAGCGCGTACGCTCAGGTACCAGAGGTGGCCATTGTGGTGCTCACCGGCCTCGCCGATGAGGTGGTCGGCGTCGAGGCGGTCAAGAGAGGAGCCCAGGATTATCTGGTCAAGGGACAGGTGGATGGCAACCTGCTGGTGCGCACTCTACGCTACGCCATTGAGCGCAAGCGGGTGGAGGAGGAATTGAGGAGACACCAGGACCAACTTGAAGAGTTGGTGCAAGAGCGCACTGCCGAACTGGTACGCGCCAATGAGCAACTTAGGAGGGAAATCACCGAACGCAAGCGGGTGGAGGAGGAGCTGCGGGAGTCGGAGGACAAATACCGAAGGCTAGTGGAGGATTCCATTGATGGCATAATCATCGTTCAGGGCGGCGAGATCAAGTTTGTGAATCGAGCAGTATTGAAAGTGTTCAGCTACCAGAGCGAAGACGAGATGATAGGTCATACATCCGCGGACCTCATATCACCAGAGTACCGAAACTTGATGGTGGAAAGAGGCCAGGCAAGGGAAAAGGGAGAGGAGGTGCCCAGCCGCTACGAGTTCAAGGCCCTACGCAAGGACGGCACCGAGTTCGACGCCGAGCTCTCTGCGAGCGCCATAACCTACGAAGGAAAGACAGCGCGACAGGGGATCATCAGAGACATCACTGAACGCAAGCAAGCAGAGGAGGAATTGAGGAAATATCGCGAGCACCTGGAAGAGATGGTAGGAGAGCGTACCGCGCAACTCGAAACGGCCAACGAGGATCTCGAAGCCTTTGCCTATTCCGTCTCCCACGATCTGCGGGCTCCCCTGCGGGCCATCAGCGGCTTCGCTCAGATCATCGCCCACCGCCACCGTGCCAGCTTGAACGAGGAAGGCCGGCATTACTTCGACAACATCGTCGAGGCCAGCGAACACATGAGCCGTCTCATTGACGATCTGCTGCGTTACTCCCGCCTGGGGCGCACGGCCGTGCGCCATCAGCCGGTGGCGTTGGGCGAGATTCTAGCCCAGGTGTCTGACAACCTGGCCGACCGAGTGACCACAACCGGCGCGCACCTCAGTCTCCCGGATGACCTACCGGTAGTTCACGGCGACTGGACGCTGTTAAGCCAGATTTTCACTAATCTGCTGGACAATGCTCTCATTTACCACCGCCCAGGCGTTTCCCCTCGGGTGGTGGTGGGCTGTCAGGTAGAGGCCGATCATGTTATCGTTTCCGTAGCTGACAACGGCATCGGCATTCCGCCCGAATTCCACGAGAAGATCTTCAACATCTTCCAGCGGATGCACAGCCAGGGCGATTACCCTGGCACCGGCATTGGGCTGGCCATCGTCAAGAGGGCGGCGGCGTTGCTAGACGGCAGGGTGTGGGTGGAGTCGGTGGTGGGGGAGGGGAGCACGTTCTTTGTGCAGTTGCCGGTAATATCCAATAACCGACAGGGTAATTAGATATTGGGTATTGGATATTCGAAGGAAAGGGACGCAAAATGAACAAACGTGCACACATTCTGCTAGTTGAAGACAACCGCATGGATGTCGAATTGACCCTGGACGCCTTTCGTGAGGCGCGTCTGGGCAACACCATCCACGTGGCCTGGAACGGTCAGGAGGCCCTGGACTACCTCTTTGGGCACGACGAATACGCCGACCGCGAGGTATATCCGTTGCCAGACCTGATTCTGCTGGACCTGAAGATGCCTGGCATTGACGGCCACGAAGTGCTGCGCCAGATCAAAGAGACGCCCATCCTCAAGCGGTTGCCAGTAGTCATCCTCACCTCGTCCAAAGAGGAAGGCGATCGGGCCCTCAGCTATGATTGTGGGGCGAATAGCTACCTGGTCAAGCCGGTCTCTTTTGAGGGTTTCCTGACAGTGGTTCGTCAGGTCGGAGATTACTGGTTGACCCTCAACGTCGGCCCGCCGGACAGTGATCAGTGATCAGTGATCGGCAATCAGTCATCAGTCATCAGTGATTTGTGACTGATCACTGATGACTGGCTACTGATAACTGGAATGGGAGAAGAGAATCATGAGTGACCCTATTCGTGTTTTGTACGTGGACGACTATCCCCTCGACCGCGAGTTGGTGCGGGATGCTCTGGAAAAGGAGCACAGCGGCTTTCACGTCACCGAGGCGGCTTCCCGCCAGGAATTCGAGATGCGGTTGGTGGAGGGCGGTTATGACATCGTCTTGAGCGATTTCAACATCCTGGGCTTTGAAGGGCTGGAGGTGATTGACGCTGTCCGGGTCAAAGACCCACGTGTGCCAGTAGTGATCGTCACCGGCACCGGCTCAGAGGAGGTGGCTGTCGAGGCCATGAAACGCGGCGCAGCCGACTACGCCATCAAGAGCCCAAGACATATCCGGCGGCTGCCGCACACCATCTATGCGGTGTTGGAGAGGAAGCGTCTGGAGGAAGAGCGTAGGCGGGCAGAGGAGGCACTGCTGGAGAGTGAGGAGCGGTTCCGTCTGGCTTTCGATAATGCCCATATCGGAATGTGCCTGATGGACCTCGATGGGCACTTGACAAGAGTCAATGACCAGATGTGTGAGATATTCGGCTACAGCCGAGAAGAGCTCGAAGGCATGACCGTGAATGACATTGCCCATCCAGAAGACCTGGATATCGGCCCCCAGTTCATACAACGGGCGATATCCGGGGAGATTGAGCATACTCAGTTCGAGAAGCGGTACTTCCACAAACTAGGGCACAGCGTGTGGGGGCAGGTTTCAAGTTCGCTTGTCCGAAGCGCTCAGGGTACGCCATTGTACTTCATCTCCCACGTACAAGACATCACTGAGCGCAAACGGGCGGAGGAGCGGTTGGAGGAAATGGTAAAAGAACGCACCAAAGAGCTCCGAGGCGCCCAGGAGGAGCTGGTCAGCAAGGAACGTCTGGCGGTGCTGGGACAGTTAGCCGGCGGGGTGGCCCACGAACTGCGTAACCCGCTGGGGGTGATCTCCAATGCTGTGTTCTACCTGCAGATGACCCATCCCGACGCCGACGAGACCACCAAGGAGTACCTGGAGATCATCCACGACGAGGTCTTCAATTCTGGGCGGATCATCTCCGACCTTCTGGATTTTTCGCGCACCCGGTTTCCTAGAAGGGAGAAGGCAGCAGTCTCCGAGCTGGTTGCCCAGGTGTTGGAGAAGAACCCTCCGCCAGGCGGGGTGGAGGTGACCACCGAGATCGCCCTTGACTTGCCGCCTGTGTTCGTGGACCCCCAGCACATGCACCAGGTATTAACCAATCTGGTGATCAATGCCTACCAGTCTATGCCTGAAGGGGGCAGGCTGACCGTCACCGCTCAGGTGGAGAGGGGACAGATGGCTCTCTCTGTGACTGACACTGGTATGGGCATCTCTACGCAGGACATGGGAAAGCTCTTTGAGCCGCTGTTCACCACCAAGTCCCGGGGCATCGGGCTGGGCCTGGCGACCTCCAAGAGCCTGGTGGAAGCCAATGAGGGGAGCATCGAAGTGAAAAGTGAGCTGGGGAAGGGGAGCACTTTCACAGTGAGGCTACCCATCAAAAAAGAGGTGGAGTAGGGAGCGACATGTTGCGCACTTTTATCGTGGACGACGATCACAGGATGTCCAGAACCCTGGCGGGCATCTTTGGGAGACCGCATCGTGAATAACGACAAAGCCATTCAAGTGCAGGATCTGCATAAGAAGTTCGAGGATGTCTACGCCGTGCAGGGCGTCCGCTTCGACGTTCAGGCGGGCGAGATATTCAGCCTGTTGGGGCCCAACGGGGCAGGCAAGAGCACCATCATCTCGATGCTCGCCTGCCTGTTGGAGCCGACGCAGGGCGACGCGCTGGTGATGGGCCACTCCGTTTTGCGCGAGCCGATGGCGGCCAAGGCGGCCATCGGCGTCATCCCCCAGGAGATCGCTCTCTACGAAGATCTCTCCGCCCGCGAGAATCTGAGCTTCTGGGGCAAGATGTACGGGCTGCGCGGCGCCGTGCTTCGCCAGCGGGTGGGCGAGGTGCTGGAGGTCATCGGCCTGACCGAACGCCAGAAGGGACAGGTGAGCAAGTTCTCTGGCGGGATGAAGCGGCGGCTGAACATCGGCATCGCGCTGTTGCACAAACCGCAGATCATCATCATGGACGAGCCGACAGTGGGCATTGATCCCCAGAGCCGGCGCAACATCCTGGACAACGTCAAGGAACTCAACCAGCAGGGGATGACCGTCCTCTACACTACCCATTACATGGAAGAGGCCCAGGAGCTATCGGACCACATCGCCATCATGGACCAGGGCAAGGTGCTCGCCCTCGGCACGCACGACGAGTTGGTCAAGATCGTGGGCGAGCTGGACCGGATTGACCTGACCCTCAATGCCGAGTCGAGTCGGGTGCTGGAGCAGTGGCAGGCGACCGAGGGCGTCCATCAGGTCTCGGCTGAAAATGGGACGCTGACGCTCCTTGTGGACGACAGCAACGTCGTCCTGCCGCGTCTGTTTGAGTCGGCCGCCCAGGCGGGGGTGCGCATCACGTCGGTGGAGATCCAGGAGCCCAACCTGGAGGCGGTGTTCCTGCACCTGACAGGCCGGGCATTGCGAGACTAGCGTGATTCGGGATTCGTAGGTTCGTGATTCGTGTTGTCCGAATCCCCAACGACGAATCTACGAGTTTACGAACCTACGAATCTACGTGTTTGCGTGTTTGTGAGGTTACAGTGAAAGTCTTAGACATCGCGCTCAAAGACATGCTCCGCTCCTTCCGCAACCGGTTTGCGCTGGTGATGATGTTCGTCGCACCGCTGCTGATCACGGGCATCATTTACTTTGCTTTCGGAGGGCTGGGGGGCGACGGCGGCTTCGACCTGCCGGTGACGCGGGTGCAGGTCGTCAATCTGGATCAGCCTGGACCGCAGTTCAGCTTCTCTTTCGGGCAGATGCTGGTCGAGTTCCTGCAAGACGAGCGACTGGCGAATCTCCTGCAAGTAACGGAGGCAGCCGACGAGCCCAGTGCCCGCACTGCGGTGGACAGTCAAGCCGCCGGGGTAGCGGTGATCATCCCGCCCGATTTCACCACCGCTGCGTTGGCGTCGGAGGGGCGTACTGCGATCACGCTTTATCAGGATCCTACCCTGACGCTGGGGCCGAGCATCGTCAAGGGGATAGTCAGCCAGTTTGTGGATGGCTTCGCCGGCACCAGTATTGCGGCCAACGCTGTGGCCGACCAACTGGGCCAGCGGGAGGTGATGCTGGATGCGGGCTTGCAGCAGGAAGTTGCCATGCAGTACGGAGCCTGGGCCGAAGCGCTGGGCGAGAGCTGGGAAGAGGGAGCTCACCCAGTCCTCGACGTCCAGCCTCCACCGACCCAAGCTGAGCCGGCCAGCCAGGAGACGGTCATATTTGGGGCGATCATGGCGGGCATGGTGATCTTCTTTGCCTTTTTCACCGGCGCCAGCACAGCCGAGACCATCATCCGCGAGGACGAAGGGGGAACCCTGGCGCGGCTCTTCACCACGCCCACGCCGCGAGCGGTTATCCTGGGCGGCAAGTTCGCCGCCAGCTTCGTCACCCTCATCGTCCAGGTGGTCGTGCTGATGCTGGCTTCGGCCATCATCTTCCGTATCCGCTGGGGCGAGCCTCTGGCCGTGGCATTGGTGGCGTTAGGGTTGGTCGTGGCCGCGGCCGGACTGGGCGTGTTCATCATGTCCTTCCTCAAGAGCACACGCCAGGCCGGGCCGGTGATGGGCACGGTGCTGACCTTGAGCGGCATGGTGGGCGGACTGTTCACCACCGGCTTTCAAAACTTGCCGGCCGCTTACGACACCATCACGTTGCTTACGCCTCACGGTTGGGCCTTGCGCGGCTGGAAGCTGGCCCTGGCAGGCGGCGGCGTGAGCGACGTGCTCTTGCCGGCCCTGGCCACTCTGGGGATGGGCATCGTTTTCTTCGTCATCGGCGCCCTCGTCTTCCGCAGACGGTTCGCGTAGATCAGGAGAGAATCCATGCGGGTGATTGATCTGGCCCTCAAAGACCTGTTGCAGATCGTTCGAGATTGGAAATCTGCGCTCTTTCTGGTGGTGATGCCGATCCTCTTCACCCTCTTCTTTGGCGCGATCTTTGGCTCCAGCGCGGAAGGCGACCCCCGCCTGCCCGTGGGACTTGTGCGCCACGACGAAGGTGATGCCCTCAGCACCAGTC
>CAZQDO010000182.1:0-10865 GCA_964592085.1 uncultured Anaerolineae bacterium
CTTCCTCAGGGCATTGATGGTGCCCAACTTCACCTTAAAACCGATATGAGCCAACATGTTACTGCCCGGCGTCCCCGGCCGAGTTGCCTATAACCGGGCGAAGGACATGCTGGTCGCCGCTACGAGTCGCAAAGGTCTCATCCTCATGCAACTCGTTCGCCCCCGAGTCTTCAAGATGTGGCCCCGGATGAAATGTGAGACCAACCGGGTCCTGTTCAACGTGGACGACCCGCAAGCATTCCTCCAGGCGTTGGACGAGACGTTGCCAGAGGCATCAGAACCTTCAGGGGAAAAACACGCTATCCCTGTAGCGCCCGGCCTGCAAGTGGAAGGGACAGACGACAGCGCCATAAGAACTCGCGGTCTGACCAAGCTCTATGGACAGCACGTCGGCGTTGAGGACTTGAATCTGACCGTATGGCGAGGCGAGATCTATGGTCTGCTGGGCGTGAACGGGGCGGGCAAGACCACGACCCTCAAGATGCTCGTGGGCCTCATGCAGCCCAGCCGGGGTCACGCAGAGCTCTGTGGTCTGGACGTTCAACGGGAACCGGCGCAAGCCAAAACGTGCCTGGGTTACCTGGCCGAGACGACTATCATCTACGAGAAGTTGACCGGCCGAGAGTTCCTGGAGTTCATGGCCGAGCTGCAGGGGATAGACACAGCTACGGCCACGAAAAGGATTCACGAGTTGTTGCTCGCCCTTGACCTCGTCGAGTGGGCCGACCAGATCATTCGCGTCTACTCTTTCGGTATGCGTCGCAAGATCGCCCTGGCCGGGGCGGTGATCCATCACCCCGCCGTGCTCATATTGGACGAGCCTTTCAATGGATTGGATCCTAGAAGCAGTCGCCGTGTCAGGGATTACATCAGGCAGGTGCGCCGCGAAGGGACGACGATTCTGGTGTCCACGCACAATCTGGCCATTGCCGAAGAGATCTGCGACCGCATCGGCATCATTGATCGAGGCCATCTCATTGCCGAGGGGACGGCGCCGGAGTTGCGCCGCCGGGCACAGATGGAGGGCTCCAGTTTGGAAGACGTGTTCCTGCGGTTGACGGCGGAAACGGGCGACGCGACGGTCGTGTCTGGAACGTGAGGGGATGGGCGGGGCAGTGAGAGAAGTGTTGACCATCGCAAAGTACCGCTGGCGCGGGGTGCGGAATGACCTGGCGAGAAGTCCTGGTCAACGGGCTTTAGCCGCCTTCGTGTTCGTCCTGAATCTCTCTGGGGCTTTTTTCGCCTATCGAGGGTTCGTGAAGCTTCTGGAGGACTGGTCCTCTCTGGGGAGTGACGAGCTTTTCGCCAGGAGCATCTTGCTTCTGCTGGGCGTCCTGGGGCTTGCCTATCTCCTCAGCCTGGTCTCGGCGGCCAAGGAATTCCTGGGGAGTCCCCAGATTCCCCTGCTCCTGACTGCTCCCGTAAAACCTTCTTCTCTCCTGTGGGCGAAATACCTCGCCGTCCTCGCCGACCGCAACCTGGAGATGACCGTCATCGTCCTCGGAGCACCCTGTCTGATGGCCATGCACAGAGCGGGGCTGGCCCAGGCCCTCTATTTATTCCCCCCTTTCTTCGCCGGTGCACTTTTGGCCAGTATGTCAGCGGTGGCCACTGTTCTCCTCGTGGCTCGATACGTGTGGCAGCGACGGAAAGTTGCCCTTGGAATCGGGGCCGGTCTTCTAATCGTGCTGTTGACGTGGACTGTGCTGACTGTGGGCACTGAGCCTGCTAGCCTTGCACCTGGAGCAATGCTCGATTCCCTGCAAGTCTGGCACACCGCGTTCGCCTCCAGGCCGTTTCTGGTTATCGGGACTCTAACTCTGGTGCTTTTGGTCATCCTTTGGAGCCTGGCCTGGTTTCTGGGCCGAGTCTACGCGCCCGCGTGGTCCAGGTTACAAGAGACGAGGCTGGTGAGGCCAGGGTTGGCCAAAGGGCCGAAAAGTCGAGCATCCCATTTTGCGCGCCGTCTCCTGTCCCCCTGGCAGGGTGCGACGCGGGCCATCCTTCTCAAGGACTGGCGAACGATGGCGCGCAGTCCTTTATTCCCCATTCGGGTGCTGGGTCTGCTTTTGACCTGGGCCATGTTTTCGGTTGTAAAGGACCGTTTGGCTATTCAAAACCCTTTGGCGGCCGTTCCTCTTATTGTGGCCTACGTGCTTTTGTGCCTGCAAGCCCTGGTGGTCGAGCCAACCGCCAATGCTTTTGCCGGCGAGGGTAACCGTCTATCGCTGATATTGACCGCGCCATTGAGTCCCAGGCAGCTCATCCGTGCCAAGCTGGTCGCTCAGTTGATCCCGGCCCTACTGGCCTGCGCCATTTCCACATTCGTCGTGGGTTTTCTCGTGCCGCTACCCTGGCCCATGATCGGACTCACCGCTCTATTGGCCTGCTTCGTCACAGCCACCAATGCCACCTTGTTAGTGGGCGGAAGCGTCGTAGCCACTGACCTGTCCATCGGCGTCTCAGGCGTTCTGGAAGAGATCCTCTTCGAGGAGACGATGGTTTCGCCCATCGCAGCGTACAGGATGGCTCTGGCGGGGTTCAGCCTGATTTTCCAGGCAGCCAATGTGGTCTTGCTTGCCCTGCCGTATTGGTGGGGGAGAGGGGGCGGGTCTCTGAGTAACGTCTTCTGGGCAGGACTGGCAACAGCTTTCCTGGCTCTGAATGGCGCCACCGCTTTGGGGGCATGGCGAGTGGGAGCGGCGGGTCTCAATCGTCTTACCAGGTAAGGCTGTGGCCTTGGGGCGATTCGCCGTCTAAAGCACGGTGCGAGGAAAACCCTTCGACCCAAAGGGATAAAATCGTTACCAGTTCGTAACATTCGTTGGCGCGGGTGTAATCTTCTTATGGTAGAAGGTAGGCAAAATCGAAGGGCACCCCGTGCTTTCGGGGGAGTCCCTGAGCCCTGCTTCCACCCTTTACTTTTATCCGCCTTTGTAGTAGAATCATGGCGGCATGAGTTCAGTAGTTAACGCTCCAAAAGGCACCATCTTGAATATCAGTCAAAGGTTGCACTGCTGGTTGACCAAACACCGAGAATACGTGTTGGTCATCCTCATTTTGAGCTGCCTGACCTGCCTGTTCCTGAGTGATGTGATCTTTGATGGAAAGGTTTTGCTGGCCGCGGACATCGCCTTGCAATATGCCCCCTGGAATTCCGTCGCCCCTGACTCCCCAGCCCATAACGCCATATTGTCTGATTCCATCATGTGGTACTATCCCGCCAAGCACTTCTTCTGGGAGAGCGTTAAGAGGGGGCACTTCCCCACGTGGAATCCGTACATCTACTCCGGCCACCCCTTCAGCCCCCTGAGCGGCGGCCAGTCGTCCGATCTGGGACAACTGCTGACCGAATTCCCGGCCATCTTCCTTCCCGTCGAGAAAGCTCTCGGTTACGTGGCTGCCCTGCGGCTCGTCCTGGCCGGCGCCTTCATGTACGCTTTCCTGCGCGACCTTCGAGCCAGCGTGTACGGCTCACTCCTGGCCGCCATCGTGTTCATGTTCAACGCCAACACCATAGCCTGGCTGGAATTCCCGGCCCATCTGAGCATTCAACTGTGGATTCCCCTGGTATTCCTGCTCCTCCATCGAGCTTTGACCAGAGAGAGCTTAGCCTATGCTGCGCTGACGGCAGCCGTTCTTGGATTGCAGCTTTTCAACTGGTACCTGCTGCTGGCCATATACACCCTCTCAGGGCTGGCTCTGTTCGCGCTGTGGATGATCTTGCGGACTTACTTTCAAGAGTCTGGCCGGGATATCCGACGGCTACTTCGACAATCCGCTATCTCTGCTGGCAGTGTCGGGGCAGGGATAGCCATGGCAGCGGTGAAGATCGTGTCTTATCGCCTCTTGCTTGATGTCAGTATCCGAGGAGAACAGAGCGCTCTACGGGCTCTGCGCAGTGTCCCCCTCACTCTTGAGACGCTCAGGGAGTTGGTTGCGCGCTCGGTTACCTTCTTGATGCCAGCATTCTATGGGAACGGCACCAGTGATCCCTATTGGGGCTACAACAATTCCGTCGAAGCGGCTCAATACTTTGGCATCATCACCATCATCCTTGTTGCCATAGCCATCACGCTGGGCAGAAAGAACCGTTATGCGCTGTTCTTCGCGGGCACTGGCGTTTTGTTCCTGCTCATCATGCGGCGCATACCGCCCTTCGTCAACCTCTACGGCACCATTCCCAGCGTGCACTTCAGCTCCATCAGTCGGATCATCACCTTCGTCCTCTTTGCCTTCGCCGTAGCCGCCGGGTTGGGGATCACTTACCTGGAGGAGAGATTGAACGAAGGAGAGAGGCAGCGGGCCTACCTCGGCATAGGTTTAGCTACCGTGGTGGCCCTGATGATAGTTGGCTGGAACTGGCTGAAGCAAGCGGAGGCCATTTCCGCACGGCTCTACGAGATGAGCAACTTGAAATGGTTTTTGCTGATGCTCTCCGTCAGTCTGGCAGTGGTGGTGTTGCTTGCTCGGAGCAGGCTCAACAAAAGGCTGCTGGCTCAGATGGCCGTGGCTATCCTCGTCGCCGACCTCTTCGCTTTCGGCCTGGATTTCAACACCACAGTGAATGCTGAATCGGTCTATCCAGCCACCGATGCCATTGCTTTCCTTCAGCGAGATGGGAGCACCTACAGGGTGTTTCCCCTCAGCGGCCACGATTTCCTTTTCCTGCCCAACTCGCTGACGGTCTATCGCATACCTGAGGTGACGGGTTATGACAACCCCCTGTCGCAGCGATACGCCGATTTCTTCAGGGAGGTGATCGGTGATACGAAGATCGGCCTCAACGGGGTGATCCGGAGCAAGTCCCCCAACCGACTTCACCTCCTCGGCATGGTCAACGTCAAGTATGTCATAGGCCCCTCCTACCCATCTTTCGAGGACGTCGCCGGCTTGGAATTGGTCTACGACGGGGAACTGAAAATATACAGGAACCGGCATTTTCTTCCTCGGGCTTTCGCGGTTCATGGTTCAAAGGTGTTACCAGGCAGGGAAGGGATTCTGGCCGAGCTGAAGGAGCCACAATTCGATCCCCGTGAATACGTGATCCTGGAAGAAGGCCCAAATCGGGCTGCGTCCCAGACATCCTCAGAAGTCACCCTCCTTCGCACTGGCGTTGACGAGATCGAGCTGGCAGTGGAGATGGGGGGCGAGGGGTTCGTCGTCCTCGGCAATCAGTATACCCCTGGGTGGCACGCTTACGTGGATGGCAGGGAAGAGCCCCTCTATCGAGCCAATTACATACTGATGGCCGTACCCCTCGCTGAGGGCAGCCACACCGTCAAATTCGTATACGAGCCGGCGATGCACCAGATCAACCTTCTCGTCCGCATCATCGTGCCCCTGGGCCTGGTCGGTGTTCTGCTTTGCATGAGGATAGCTCCTCTCCCCTCCCTCGTAGGGAGAGGTTGGGGGAGGGTGGACTCCCGTGAGAGGAAAGTCGCCTCCCTTGCCATCGCCATCCTATCGCTTATGGCGGCTTCAGCGGTCATCATCTCTTTCATGAACAGACCCCTGCCTGAGAGACCCGTACTTGCCCAGGGCGTGAGCATCCTGGACTATCCCCTGCAATACCAGACTGTCCAACACCCCCTGCACCTTAACTTCGATGATCAGATAGAGCTGCTGGGGTACGATCTTAGCACCGATCAGGTCAAGTCTGGTGATACTCTTGACCTAACCCTCTACTGGCACGCCTTGACTGAACTGGAGGAGGATTACACCGTCTTCACCCATCTGCTGGGCGAGAGCTACAATCTGGCGAGCGAGGGCTTTCTTTGGGGGCAAAAGGATAACATGCCCCTCAATGGGACCTATCCCACCAGCCGCTGGCTGGGGAACGAGGCAGTCATTGACAGATATGCCATCGCCGTTCAACCCGACGCGCCGCCGGGGCCCTATCGCATTGAGGTTGGCATGTACGTACTGGAGACGGGGGCGCGGCTTCCTGTGTTCGACGACAGGGGTGAGCGCATGACTGAGGATAGGGTGTTGCTTGAGGAGATGATAGAAGTGGTATTGGCAAAGTGAACACTTTCGCCAGGAGACGGTTATATCCGAGTTAAGGAAGGAAATCCAGGATGGAAATGATCAGCATCATCATCCCGATGTACAACGAGGAGGCGGCCATCGGTGACGATTTGGACACGATTATCCAGACGATGAGTGGGAGCGATGTCCCCTGGGAGATCATCGTGGTGGACGATGGCTCTACCGACGCCAGCGCGGAGATCGTGCGGCAGCGGGAGGGAGTGAGGCTCATCCAGCACCCCTACAATCGCGGCACGGGTGCGGCGCGAACGACGGGGCTCCATCATGCCAAAGGTGATGTGATTGTGATGACCGACGGCGATGGAACCTATCCGAACCACGACATCCCCGGCCTACTGGCCTACATCGGCGATTATGACATGGTCATCGGGGCCAGGAAGACCGAGAGGGGCAGCCTCAAGTGGCTGCGCTCCCCGGCCAAGCACTTCATCCGCCTGTTGGCCTCATATCTGACGGGAGCGAAGATCCCTGATGTGAACTCTGGTCTTCGTGTCTTCAAAAAAGGCGTCGCCGAGAGGTTTCTTGATATTCTGCCCACGACGCACTCCTGGGTGGGCACTCAGACTGTCGCTTTCCTGTCCGAGGGCTACGCGGTCAAGTTCGTCCCCATTGACTATTACAAGAGAAAGGGAAAATCTTCCTTCCATCCCATCACTGATACCTACAACTATCTTTCCCTGGTAGTGCGAACCATCATGTACTTCAATCCCCTGAAGGTCTTCCTGCCAGTGGCCCTGGCCCTGATCGTGGTGGGGATGGTGAAGCTAGTGCGAGACATCATCTATTACCGAGGCCCTTATATCCCTGGGGTCACGCTGATGCTGATTCTGACGGCCATCCAGGTGGGAGCGATAGGGCTGTTGGCGGATCTGATCGTGAAGCGGGCACGATGAAATACGTTTTGATAGGGCCGACCTATCCATACCGAGGCGGCATCTCCCACTACACCACCCTGCTCTACCAGCACCTGGGAGCTGCCCACCAGGTGAAGTTATACTCTTTTAAGAGACAATACCCGGCCTTTCTATTTCCCGGTCGGACGGATAAAGACCCCAGCCGTTCTCCTCTGCGGGCCGACTGCGAGTATCTGCTCGATCCCTCGAACCCCCTGACCTGGCTGCAGACCTTTCGCAAGATAAGGGAGGCGCAGCCGGATGCTTTGATCCTTCAGTGGTGGGTACCGTACTGGGCCTTGACGTTCGCCAGTATCGCTTTCCTGGTGCGAAGGCTTACGCCCACCAGGGTTTTGTTCATCTGCCACAACGTCCTCCCTCACGAGGGAAGCGCCATTGATAGGCTCTCCGCTAAGCTGGCCCTAGGACAGGGGCACTGTTTCATCGTTCAATCCCAAAGGGATGAGGAGGACTTGAAGAGGCTATTGCCTGACGCCGAGGTCAGGAGAACGGCGCTTCCTCTCTACGATGCCTTTCCATCGAAGACAATGGAGAGGACCCTGGCGAAGAAAAGCCTGGGTCTTGATGGCCCAGTGATACTGTTCTTCGGCTTCGTTCGCAAGTACAAGGGCCTCAAGTACCTGATCCGAGCCATGCCAGAGGTGTTGCGGAGCGTTCAGGCGACGCTCCTGATCATCGGTGAGTTCTGGGAGGACAAGGAGCCCTATCTCAGGACGATGGAGGAATTGGGACTACAGGGAGACGTAGAGGTTGTAGATCGGTATGTTCCTAACGAGGAGGTTGGCCTGTACTTTTCTGCAGCGGACGTGGTGGTATTGCCCTACGTGGATGCCACCCAGAGCGCCATCGTTTCCCTGGCTTATGCTTTCGACAAGCCGGTGATTACCACTAATGTGGGAGGGCTTCCTGAGGTGGTCAGCGATGGCGAGACAGGGTTCATCGTACCGCCTGGGGACAGTCAGGCCCTGGCCGCAGCAATTGTAGGATTTTTCAGAGAAGACTGCGCTTCCCGGCTGGCTGCAAACGTCAAAGCCCGGAAGAATGCCCTGTCCTGGGAAGAGCTAGTGCGCCTCATAGAGGACTTCTCTTTCTGATTTGAGCTGCACATGAAGATCACTTTTCTCCTTACTCAGAGCTTGGAAGACCCCTCAGGGCTGGGGCGCTACTTCCCCCTGACCAAGGAGCTGGCCAGGCTGGGCCATGAGGTGAGCATCTTGGCTTTGCACCCTGACCTCAGTGGCCTCACCCAACGGCGGTTGCAGGTGGGCGGAGTTAGCGTGCATTACGTGGGCCAGATGCACGTGCGAAAGGCGGGCAGCCAGAAGACCTACTTCAGCACCCTCGGCCTGATGAGAGTGGCTCTGGCTTCGACCTCGCGGATGAGCCTCAGGGCCTTGTTAGCGGAAACCGACGTCATACACCTGGGGAAGCCACATCCCATCAATGGGGTAGCCGCTCTAGGGACAAAATTCCTGCGAGGAAAGCGCTTATACTTGGATTGCGACGATTACGAAGCGGACTCGAATCGCTTTTCTGGCCAGTGGCAGAGGTCGGTGGTAGCCCTGTTTGAGGACAACCTACCGCGTTTCGCCTCTGGTATAACGGTGAACACGCGGTTCACCCAGGAGAGGAACATTGCCCTCGGCTTCCCTGCCGAGCGGATCGTCTACGTGCCCAATGGCGTGGATAGGGAGCGCTTTGCGACTATTAACCCCCAGAGAGTACAGACCCTTCGCCGGGAATTAGGACTGGAGGGCAAGAAGGTGGTAGCCTACGTGGGGAGCATGAGTCTGGCGAACCATCCCGTAGACCTGCTTTTGGAAGCTTTCACTATCGTCAGAAGGCAGTGTGATGATGCCGTTCTGGTTCTGGCCGGCGGTGGCGAAGACTACGATTTCCTGCGGGGGCGTGCTGAGGAACTGGGCCTTGCGGAGATTGCCATTTTTGTGGGGAGAGTGAATCCAGAGGCCGTGCCATACTACCTGGCCATGGCTCATGTTTCTGTCGAACCTGTTCACGACGATTTGACGGCTCGTGCCAGGTCACCCCTCAAGGTCTTTGAGAGTCTGGCCGTGGGCACGCCGGTGGTGACGGGCAACGTTGGTGATCGCCGGAACATCCTCAATGATGGCGAGGCTGGCATGTTGGTTAACCCAGGCGATGCTCAGGCCCTGGCTGAGGGGATTCTGGCAGTTCTGGGAGACGGTGACCTGGCTCATGCCATGAAGGAAGCAACCTTGAGGTTGCGTGAGAGATACTATTGGGATGTGTTGGTGCAGGACTTTATTGAAGTATATGGCCGGTGAGGAGTTAGGACCGCTCTCGGAGAAGCAGTTTCCAAAAGTAAAACGTGACCATAGAATCCACTCAAGGAGGCAAAGTAATGAGGGGCCAACATAGCCGATTTATCGTCGTATGCCTGATCTGCGTAGTGCTCGTCATAGGCGGGTGTAAGGCATCCCCCCCAGGGTTAACAGTCGAGGTAGCCACCAAGGCAGTGCCAACGGCCACTGCTCCTGTTGCCCCAGCCACACCAACCGTTGAACCGACAGTTGAGCCGACAAAGCTCCCCGGCCCCACCCTGCTGAATCCTACGAACATGGTGGTCGGGCCGAGAAAGCGGGACCCCATGAGCGTGGTGACCGACGCCGAGGGCAACGTGCACGTTGTCTGGTACGTTGAGCCGCTGGCGGAATCGCGAATACTCTATCAAAGATGGGATGGGGAATCGTGGTCTGATTCGATAGAGATAGGGGCGGGCCGATACCCTGCTATCGCTACCAGTGACGGCAAGGTCTATGTGTTAGGAGATGATGCTGCGGGCAGTGGACGGCAGTTTGTCTACAAGCACTCGACGGATGAAGGCAATTCGTGGTCGGATTTAGAGAACATCTCTACCGCCAACGTATCACCCGAAAATGCCGAGCACGCTATCCTGATTGATAGCGCAGGCCACCTTCACATGGCCTGGTCTCAGTTTCGAAACCCCGGCCGCAGCGATCTGTTCTATAGCCATTGGGATGGTGACTCCTGGTCCGAGCCCACCCTCATCTCTAACGGCGGCAACTACGCCAACCGTCCCAGCTTAGCCACCACCCCGGCGGGGGAAATGCATTTCGTCTGGCTGAGCAACGCCGGGGGGCGGTATGACCTCTATCACCGTTATTGGGATGGCACGGCCTGGTCAAGGGTCACTCGCGTCAGCGAAGGTAGTTGGAACATAAATAACTATACCCTGAGAATTGACGAGGAGAGCCGTCTGCACCTGGCCTGGCATGAGTTTCACGGGCCTGCCAACAGCGAGGTCTTTCACAGTTGGTGGAACGGGGATGCCTGGTCCAAGCCCATAAACGTCTCTCACGACGAGGAAGCATCCGAAGGGCCGCTCTTTTTGATCAATGAGACGGTGCATCTCGTCTGGCTGCAGCCGGCGGGTCAAGAGGGCACGATCGAGCATAGCCAATGGGACGGTAGTGGATGGTCTGAACCAGAAGGCATCATCCCTCCAGCTTTCATTTTGAATATTGACGATGTTGCTGTCGGGCAGGAAGGGGATATCTATCTCTTATGGCGAGCTGGGGGAGAAACTCGAGACGTCCAGCTCTATCACTACAGCCAATGGGACAGCGCATCACTGGCCGACGCAAACGTCTTGGGCGGTGTCGGTCAATGGGCCCACCTGGGCCTAATCAAGGACAGTCGCGGTAACGTTTATTCGGTGGGGTTAAACGTTGGGTTCAATCGTCCTGAGATATCCCCTTTGCAGGAGTCGAAGGAGTGATGGAAGATGAATGTATCCCATACCACTTGGTTACAGGGGGCGTGGGGTTCATTCGTATTATCTCGACTAGGTTCTGTTGACATTTTCAACGCAGCCAGATGAGAGCACCAACGAAACTC
>CAZQDO010000183.1:0-10794 GCA_964592085.1 uncultured Anaerolineae bacterium
GCACCTATCCGAAAACCTGCTCTGAGGCCCGTCCCCGGGCCGATTGCCGCACCCGAGGACGGGTGCGGGAGCAGTTTTCGGACAGGCTCTTAGTCAAGAGAAACATCAGACCTCGGAGGTCTCCCCAAATCTCCGAGGTCTGATCTTTTGAGCGGTATGGTAGATGTTGGACAAGATGGCATCTTGCTCTACGGCCGAGGTATCTTCACTGTGAAAGTGGTATCACCTGGCTTGCTCCGCACCTCGAACTGAGCACCATAGGGCCTCAGAAGTTGATAACAACTATACAGCCCCAACCCTGTCCCTACGAGGGATCCCCCGCCGATGGGTTTGGTGGTGAAGAAGGGCTCGAAAAGGTGAGGGATGTCCTCCGCTGGGATACCAACTCCTGTGTCCTGGAACTCAATGTAGACGTGCTCCTTGTCGCCGCGCGTTGTAATGGTGAGCACCGTCTTCTCGCGGCCCTCCATGGCATCTATGGCGTTCTTGATGAGATTGGAAAAGGATTGGCTAAAATCGCTGTAGACGCCTTCAATATATAGGGGTTCTTCGGTAAAGTTGTAAACCTTCTCGATGTAGTGTTTGAAGCGCGGGTCCCCATTCAAGAACTTCAGCTCCTGCCACAGCAGATCATTGATGTCAACCAACTGCTTGTGCTCCTCTTGCTCCCGTCGGCTCTTATACATCAGGTTATCAATGATCTCCTGCATGGTCTTGCTCCCCCGCTCGATAGCGAACAGCTCCTGACACATGTTCTCGTATATCTCGGCCATGTCGGGGGGTATCTCCAAATCACGGGCGCCCATCCGGCGCAGGAGGGCCGGCAGCCTCTCCTCAAAATAGTCTCGGGCCTCTTCAAAGAGAAGCTGTGTTCTACCCCTGATGACAGTCAAGGGAGTGAGGAGATTGTGGGCAATCCCCTGAGCCAGGCGCCCGATGGCCGAGAGCTTCTCGGCCTGTATGAGCTGTGTCTCCAGCCGCTTGCGCAGCGTGATGTCCTGGACGATTTGCACCACCCTGTCCACATTGTCCTCCGGGTCTCGCAGGGGATAGGAAGACAGGAGCAGATCCTTTTCCAGTGAGGGCTCTCTCACCTCAATGGTTCGAGGCTCGCCCGTTTGCATCGTCTCAATCTTAGGACAGTAGCTGGGGGGATCATTTCGATTGTGCAAGACTCGGTAGCATTTCTTTCCAATGAGCTGAGCGGGCGTCGTACCTAACATCTTGGCAAAGGCCACGTTCACCCGGAGGATGTTGAATTCCTCGTCCAGCATGAAGATGCCTTCGGTTATGGCGTCGAAGGTCTCCTCCCACTCCCTCTTGGCACGAAGCACGTTTTGGAACGTCTGTGCGTTCTGGATGGCTTTCCCGATCTGCTGGCCAATGGTCACCATCAAGTTAACCTCTTGGGCATTGGGAGTGCGGCTCCGGCTAAAGACGTTCATGATCCCCAACAGCTTCCCGTTGGCGCTCAGAGGCACACTGACATAGGAGTGAAGCCCCTCTCGGTCTCGCAGGAACCTACCCAGCCGGGGGAACTGGGAAATCTCCTGCACCACAATGAGGCTTTCCAGCTCAGGGGTCACTGCCGGGAAATCGTGCCCGGCTTTCATGGTGATCAACTCTCTGGTGAATTGTCCATCCATTCCTCGCTGAGCTTTCAATACAAACTCGCCCTTGGCCTCATTGAGCAGAAAAACAAAACCGGTCTGCAATCCCATCAAGGACAACCCGGTATCCAATGCCCGCTCCAGAATCTCTTGCAGATTAAGTAGCGCGCCGCTCTCAAAACGGATCTCATTGAGAGCGACGAGTTCCTCCCCTTCGGACAGCAACATGGTATGGCCTTCCTCTAACTCAACGCTCTTCTCTTTCAGATCGTAGAGCAGTTCTTCTTTTCCCATTCTTTCCCCCTTGCTTCATGAAACCGTCCAGCCAGGATGGTACACCCTACACGGTGGCCATCCGAGTTAATCACGACCGTTCCCCCCCTGCTCGAACCTGAACCCTTTCTGTTTGAAGAGCTTCAAGCAAGCGCCTGCCACTCTGAAGTCGTAAAGGGCACCCCTATTCTCTGAGATTTCCTCTAACGCCCTGTCCATGCCGAGGGCAGATCTGTAGGGTTGGTGAGCGGCCATAGCGTCAACGACATCAGCAACCCCCATGATTTTCGCTTCTAGCATGATCTCTTCCCCCGACAGTCCATGAGGATACCCAGAGCCATCCAGCCTTTCGTGGTGTTGAAGTACGATATCCGCCACCGGCCAGGGGAATTCGATGGCCTTCAATATATCGTAACCGATTTGGGGGTGCGCCTTGATAATACCGTATTCAAACTCGGTTAATCCCTGGGGGTTACTGAGGATTTCAAGAGGTACGTTGATCTTGCCGATATCGTGAACCAGCCCAGCCACGCGGATCCCTTCAACCTGCTCCTCTGGAAGACCCATCTCCTCGGCGATGGCGCAGGCCAGTTGGGTGACCCGTCGTTGATGACCAGCCGTGTAGGGATTCCTCGTCTTAACCGCCGAGGCCAGGGCTTGGACTGTTTCGTCGAAAGTCCTTCGCAGTCTCTCGAGACTTCGCTGAAGCTCTTTCTCCACCTGTTTGTGTCCGGTGATGTCGGTGAAAGTCGCCAGGGTGCCAGCGAAACGGCCTTCCTCAATCCGGGGGCTGCCACTGACCAGGACAGGAACCAGGCTGCCATCCTTGCGGACGAGTTCGAGCTCATAGCGGTCCACTTCACCATGCATGTGCCGTTTACCGGCCGCCCGAACGCTGGGGTGTTGATCGGGCGGCACGATGGTCGTCCAGTGCCGGCCCAACAGATCTTCGGGCGAATAGCCCAACAGGGAGGCCGCAGCCGGGTTGACGAAGGTAAGATGCCCCGCGGCATCCTCCAAGACGACGCCCTCGGTCATGTTCTGGACAATTCCCCCATTGAGGTTTTTCAGTTGACGAATCTCCTCCTCCGCTCGCTGGCGCCTGGTGGTTTCCTGCTGAAGCCTATCACGGACCTCCATTAGTTCGGCAGTGCGTTCCTCAAGCATATCTTCCAAACGATCCGCGTGCTCCTCCAGTGCCTCCTGCGTCTGTTTGTGTTCGGTGATGTCGGTGATAATGGCCAGGGTGCCAGCGAAACGGCCTTCCTCCATCCGGGGGCTGCCGCTGACCAGGACGGAAACCAGGCTGCCATCCTTGCGGACGAGTTGGAGCTCATAGCGGTCGGCTTCGCCGTGCATACGCCGTTTGTCAGCCGCCTGGACGCTGGGGTGCTGATTGGGTGGAACGATCGTCGTCCAGTGCCGGCCCAACAGCTCTTCGGGCGAATAGCCCAACAGGGATGCCGCAGCCGAGTTGACGAAGATAAGGTGTCCCGCGGCATCCTCCACGACGATGCCCTCGGTCATGCTCTGAATGGTCCTCCCGTTGAGGGTTTTCAGTTGACGAATCTCCCCCTCTGCTCGTGGGTGCTTGGTGTCCATCATTTCTAATTCGGCAACGCGCTGGTGCAATTGTACCAATCCATTCATGAACGGTAACTCTTTCGTAATATCTTGTTGTCTCATCCTAAGCGCCTCCCCCTAAAATAGCGAATTCATCCCAATCCCTGTTAAGGAGATGGCTACCTCATCGGGTCAACTTCTCGCACATTTCACCGATAGGTACAGCCCTTGTGGTGACTTCCAGCTACGGCCACCAGAGTGCGCTTCTACCTTTTTCCTTCCACATGAATTCCCTGTCCCCTCTGATTGCTGGAGCTAAGGGGTATTTCCTGACCCTCGACGGTGAGAAGACGTACGACTCTCTTCAAGATATTCGTTTAGCATCCTGAGGCTGTATCTGCGATGGCCGCCTGGAGTGCGAAAGGGAATCAAACTCCCATCGTTTTCCATCCTTCTAAGGGTATATAGGCTCACCCGAAGATAATCAGCAGCTTCCTTCGCTGTAAGAATGATCATTGCCTCTTCCGCCATGTCACCCTCCTGCTATTTATGCTGGCGGACTGTCAGGTTGGCAATGAGCGGCGTTCCCTGACCCATCTTGCTTACCACCCTGGTGCTTCTCCAACACGAGACTGAGCTACTCAGCCTACCCTCCCGCAGGTTGCTTTTGGAAGCGGGACCAGTGTCTGAACATCTACCCGGAGTTAGCACTTTCCGAAAATACCTGTGCTAAACCTGCGGGAGGGTGAGCAGTTACCCGAAGTGAAAGAAATCTATGTCAGCGGGACCGGGAAGGCCTACGGCTATTATTGAGGTATTGGTTCAACATCCTGAGACTGTACCTGCGATGCCCCCCAGGAGTACGGTAAGGCACCAGCCCCCCGTCACTTTCTATCTTGCTCAGGGTGAACATGCTCACCCTCAGGTACTTCGCAGCCTCCTTGGCCGTCATAAGGCCCAGCCTATCCGTAGTCACTCTTACTCCTCCTTTTCGCGTCCGCCGCAGAGCTATCCCAAAGTGGAAAAACGGCAGCAAATTTTCTGAACTGCTTGAATTATAACAAATCCCGCACAGGTTTGGGGTGAAAAGGCCGTTAATTTTGCATGAATTTGCCATGAAAGGGATGGGGCTGTTGTGAGATTTCTTTACGATCAAAGGAGTCGCGCGGGTTCTGTCCGGATGCCAAAGGGTTCGAGGGTAAAAAGTTGATGAGGCAAACAGGTGGGAATTGAAACACAGCCACCTGGACGGGGATGTTGTCCTGAGGATTCCATTTGAGGGCTGGTTAAGAATAGACGCCAGTCCTGGTGAACTAGCGTCTAGCGAGGGTGTCTTTAGTTTTCAGACAAGGTAGAATCTAGTCGGAACTCCACATCATTTCCCAGTGATGATATAGCCGTGACGGGAGATCGTTCGGATATAAGTGGGGTCGCCGGGCAAGGGTTCGATCTTGGACCGGAGGTTCTTGATGTGGGCCCTGACCAGGTTGGGGTCGCCTGTGCCTGGGGGATATTCCCACACTTCTTGCAACAGCCTCTCGGTGGAGATGACCTCTCCAGCGTTTCCCATCAGGTAATAGAGCAGCTCAAACTCTACGGGCGTGAGGAGAAGCACCTTGCCATCTACCTCTAGCTTGAAAGTGCGTGGGTCGAGGGACAGAGCCCCAACTTGTAAGACGACTTTCGGGGCCTCACTGGGCATGCTGCGTCGCAGAAGAGCTCTCACACGCAACTCTAGCTCTCGGAGGTCGAAGGGCTTCGTCAGGTAATCATCCGCTCCGGCCTCAAAGCCCTCGACCTTATCCTCGATCTTACTTCTGGCCGTCAAGAACAGGATGGGCAGAGAGGCAGTATCAGGGAGACTACGTATGCGTTCGCAGACCTCGATGCCGTCCATGCGAGGCATCATGATATCCAACACCACCAGGTCAGGGCGCTGATCCCGGATCAGTTCCAGGGCCTTAGCCCCACTATAGGCGACAGTCACCTGGTGATTTCTCCGTTGCAGGGTACGCTCTATTGTTCCAGCAACATCTCGGTCATCATCAACAACTAAGATGTTCGCCATGGAGCACCTCCCCCAAAAAGTGAGACCTAATTCTGCTTCTCGGCATAAACTGGGTTTGCTACTGGCAAAATCACAGTGACGGTTGTTCCTTTCCCCACCTCACTGTCTAGCTCAATGGTCCCATTGTGCCGGTCAACAATTTTGTAAGTGATGTATAATCCCAAACCTGTCCCCTCGCTGATGTCCTTGGTCGTGAAGAAGGGTTCGATCACTCTGTCCAGATTTTCTTCGGGGATGCCAACGCCATTATCTGAGATAAGCACCTTAACGGCTTTGCCCAACCCATCCAACCGAGAAGTAATGCGAATCTCGCCCCTTTGCCCGGCAGGTATGGCGTCCCGTGCGTTGATCAGCAGGTTAATCCATGCCTCTTCGAGATGGTGGGTGCTGGCCGGCACCAGGGGCAAATCTTTAGCCAGATCTTTGGTTATCGTGATATGGGACCTCTCGATTTGATAGGCGATGAGAGAGAGGGCGCTATCAATGGTTCCGTTTATGTCTGTGGCAGCAAGCTCGTACTCCTCCTGGCGAGAGAAGGCCAGCAGATTCCGAATGACTTTGCTGGCACGCTGTCCTGAGCGTTCGATGGCTTTGAGAGAGGCATACTCCGGTTGGCCTGGTTGCATATCGGCCATTAGCAACTGGGCATCGCCGATGATGGTCGTCAAGGGGTTCCGGATCTCATGGGCAATCCCGGCAGCAAACTCGCCGATGGCCGAGAGCTTGGCTGATTGAAAAAGATGTGCCTTTGCCGTGGCCAGGTCCTCATAAGCTCCGTTCAGGTCGTGGAAAAGCCGTGCGTTGTCAATGGCCACGCCGATCTGGTTGCCTATAGAAGTAAGCAACTCCACATCCTGGGGAGAGAATTGACGGACATCGTGGCTGACAATGTCCATCACCCCCAGCACCTTCTCTTTTGACTTCAAAGGGATGCAGGCAAGAGATCGAAACCCTTCCTTTCCCATCTCCAATTCTATCTCTGAAAGGTCTGCTTCTTCGGAGATGTCCTGTATCAGGATGGGTGCTCCTGACCTCGCTGCCTGCTCGGTCAGACCTTGCTCTAGCTTTAGCGAATTTGCCTCGTGGAGCAGTTCCTCAGGAAGGCCACGATGCACGGTGAAAGCCAGCCTCTTGGTTCTCCGATCTACCAGGGCTATAGCGCCTGTTTCTATTCTCATTACCTCCAGCACCTTTTCCAGAGTGCTGTTCAGAATCTCCTCCAGATTCAGGGATTGACTCACCGTGGACGCAATGGCGTTAAGGGCAGAGATTTTCTTCAGGTTTTCCGTCTCCTTTTCAATCTCTATGACCCTATTTCTCCACGTCAGGATAAGCCCTACGACTGCGGCCAGGAGCAAGCCGAGCTTGGGAAGGATAAGATAGTCACTCTGCAACACGGCCGAAAACAGGTAGTTCCTGGAAGGCTCATCCTTGGTCGTGAACCAAGCGCTAAAGTAGATGCTATCAATGACCAGGACGGCAAACCCCAGAATCAGAATGAGTCTCGCAACGGTAGCGGTCCTTGGCTCCGCAGCCCTGGGCTGATCGTATCTCGTCAAGAAGACCAGCACGATAAGGCCCCAGACAACGACCAGTAGCCAATATACACCTATAGAGACGTAATCAGAGGGAATCATTTTTCATCTATCTTATCGTTTCGATTTTACCTTTACGGTTTAATACTATTATAACCTAATTTTGGCATTTATGCAAAATTCTGAAAAAGGCTATGAGTTGCTAGGTCTCATAGCCCTGGTATGGAGAGGGGATAGATTCTCGAAAGGGGACAGCGGTCCAAAGGCTCTCCGACTTGCACCCCGACGGTATGGACAGCCATTACCATTGTGGTGGCAACCTGCCCTGGCAAGAGAACTCCCTGTAACCAGAGAAGGAATAGCCAAGCGCCTCACAGACCCGAATCGAAGCGACGTTGCCTTCGGCGACGATGTAGAGCGGCTTGATTCCCTGTTTCAGCAATTCAGAAGTACAGGCGGAGACGGCGGCCTTTGCCAGCCCCCGTCCTCGGGAACCCTCCTGGGTCCAGACACCGATCTCCGCAAAATAGGGCGAGCACCAGTTTGTGCCTGCAGCCCCCATCACCTTCGCGCCGTCCCTGACCTCAAAGCGAAGGGACCCGTCTCCCCTGACTACCTTTTCGACCAGGTGGCGAGAATCCAGTCGGAAGCTCGCCTGGTCAACAGTGTGGATCAGGCCGTAGTGCTCGTCCCAGGTGATGAGACATCGCCTCAGGAGGGAGGCCCTTTGCTCTCTCACGATGAAGCTGTATTCCCGGCCCTCGTCCAGGCGGTCGAACAGAAGAGTGGACAATACGTCGCCGGAGTCGGCGCGCATCACGACCAGCGGTGTGAAGAGGTCATACGCGGTTTGACAGACGGCCAGGAAACCGCTGACGACTTCCTGGTCGTGAGTAAAGAGCTGCGTCCTTTTATGATAGAGGGCGTAATAGGCAGTGAGGGCATCCTCTGGGGAGGTTGGGGATAGCAAGTGAGCAATGGAGCGCCGTTGCTCGTTGTTCATGGGTACCATTAGAGAAGTGATTGCTTACGGATACATACGACCCAGTAGCCGCGGGAAGGGGATCGTCTCCCGGATGTGTTTCACGCCGCAGATCCAGGCCACAGTCCGCTCCAGCCCCAGGCCGAAGCCGGAGTGGATCACCGATCCGTAGCGCCGCAGATCGAGATACCACTCATAGGCCTGGCGCGAGATGCCGAGCTTCTCCACCTGCTGTTCCAGATACTCGTAGCTGGCAGTGCGCTGACCTCCACCGATGACCTCACCATAGCCCTCGGTGGCCAGCAAGTCCACCGAAAGACAAACCTCCGGCCGCTCAGGGTCAAACTCCATGTAGAAGGCCTTGCATCGAGTGGGATAGTGGTGGACGAAGACCGGCTTCTCGAAGTGCTCAGCCAGGGCCACTTCGTGAGGCGCCCCAAAATCATCCCCCCACTCAATGGGCACGGCGTCACGGCTAAGGATTTCAACTGCTGAGTCATAGGTGATGCGCGGAAACGGCGGTTTCACCTTCTCCAGCATCGTGGTGTCGCGATGGAGGGTCTTCAGGTCCTCAGCTCGATTCTTCAGCGTGGTCTGTACAATGTAGCTGACCAGCTCCTCCTCGACCCTCATGCACTCGTCCAGGTCGGCCCAGGCCATCTCCGGCTCCACCATCCAGAACTCCAGCAGGTGGCGGCGGGTCTTTGACTTTTCAGCGCGGAAAGTGGGGCCAAAGCAATAGACCCTGCCGAAGGACATGATGTTGGCCTCGTTGTAGAGTTGGCCGCTCTGAGTGAGATAGGCTCGATCCCCAAAGTAGTCGGTCTCAAAGAGGGTGGTGGTGTCCTCGCAAGAGGAGGGAGTGAGGATGGGGGTATCCAGGTTGACGAAACCGTGGGAGTCCAGCCAGTCGCGGATGGCACGCACCACCTCAGCCCGCACTCGCAGGATGGCGTGCTGGCTGGAGGAGCGTAGCCAAAGGTGGCGGCGATCCATCAAAAACTCCACGCCGTGCTCCTTGGGGGTTATGGGATACTCCCCGGCCAGTTGCACGATCTCGACATCGTTCACTGTGAGCTCGTAGCCCCCTGGCGCCCGCCTGTCGGCTCGCACCTTGCCGGTAACGATCAGGGATGACTCCTGAGTTACCGCTTTGGCTGCTTCGAACGCCTCAGGAGACACGTCGTCCTCAAAGATCACGGCCTGGACGATGCCCGTGCCATCCCGCACCAGGAGGAATTGCAGCCTCCCCTTGTCCGTTTTGTTGTAGAGCCAGCCCTTTACGGTTACCTCTTCGCCGACATGATTGGCAATATTCTCTAGATAGATTTGTGGGGTCAAGATCACACCTCCAAAATTGTCCTTAATTTGGTCTCATGGCTATTCTCGCGGTGATTCGTCCTAGGTGTAACCCAGATCATTGAGCCACTTTATCCGCTATGGGGGCTAGTTGTGCCAGTGCCTTCCAAGCAGCATCACGCAGCATATGATGCACTGCCCGACCCTCGAATGTCCCTTTCACCAAAGGTAGGAGCCACGTAGCGGACTGAGGATTGGACCATTCAGCCTCTCGTATTTCCCAGACAAGACGTAGTAGGAGATTCTCATCTAGGTCTCGTCTCGGATCCAGGCGGACAGCGAAGCGGGCTAAAGCGTAACCCTGATCGGGTGATAAGTGGCCAGCTAGGTGACCCAACGCTGCAATAGCATCTCGGCGTATCCACCAAGCCACCTCTACATTCCGGATCAATATAAATAACTCTTTGACTCGACTTAGCCTTTCCAGCTCTCTCACAGCATCTCGACGTATCCCCTCATCCACTCTAGCCCCCAGAATCACTTTCATCAGCACCTCAGCCGCTTCGTCCACTCTGTCCAGTCGCCCAAGGGCCACAGCCACCGACTGGCGTACCTCTGGCTTCACCTTCACGCTCCTCGCCAACTTCAACAATTCTTCAACTCGGTCTTGTTGCTCTAATGCCTCAGCCGCCGCCCGGCGCATATCTAATCCCACCTTTGGATCCTGCGCTAGCAGAAACCAAGCATTGGCTGCCTCATCAGCTCGGCCCAACTGTCCCAATGTCTCGGCCGCTCTCTGACGCACCTTCGGCTTTGCCTTTGGATCCTGAGCCAACGCCAGCCAAGCTTTAGATGCGTCACTTACCCTGCCCAACCGTACCAGTTCCTCAGCAGCCACTTGGCGCATATCCATCTTTGCTTTTGCATTATGCGTAATCGCCAGCAGGATTTCGGCCGCTTCATCAACTCTGCCCAGCCGCCCAAGTGCCACAGCCACCGACTGGCGTACCTCTGGCTTCTCTGCATCACGCAATAACGCCAGCAGGATTTCAGTTGCCTCGTCCACTCTGCCCAGCCCCCCAAGGGCTACAGCCGCCGATTGGCGCAGCCCCACACTTACCTCCACGTCACGCGCTAACGCCAGCCATGCCTCGGCTGCGTCCTTGGTCCTACTCAGCCGTTCAAGTTCCACAGTAGCCAACCGGCGTGCTCCTGGATTCATTCCCCTATCCCGTGCCATTGCCAGCATGATTTCGGCTGCCTCGTCCACCCTGTCCAGCCGCCCAAGGGTTATAGCCGCCACTTGGCGCAGCCCCGTACTTACCTCCACGTCACGCGCCAGCACTAGCAGTTCTTCCACTCGGCCTAATTGCTCTAGTGCTCCGATTGCTTTCCAGCGTATATCTTGTCCTATCTCTACATCCCGTACCATTGCTAGCAAGATTCCAGCTGCCTCATCCACTC
>CAZQDO010000184.1:0-10779 GCA_964592085.1 uncultured Anaerolineae bacterium
CCTTCTTCACCAGCGTGTTACGCATCGGCGAGACGGCAAACGTGGACGTGATGGCTCACGCCGCCTGCGACCTGAGCGCGTGGATTGACTTCAATGCCGACGGCGACTGGGCGGATGCCGACGAGGCCATCTTCTCCGGTCGGGCGCTGACTGCCGGTACCAACAGCTTGAGCTTCGCGGTCCCAGTGGATGCGGCGGAGGGCACCACCTACGCCCGCTTCCGCTGCACCACCGACGGCGCAGTGACGTTCACCGGTCAGGCGTCGGACGGTGAGGTTGAGGATTATCAGGTCAAGGTCAAGCTTCCAACCCCTTGCCCGGCCGATCTGGATGGCAACTGCTGGGTGAACACCGCTGACTTGAGCATCCTGGTCTCCCAGTGGGGAGTATGTGCGGGGTGTTCAGCCGATCTCAATAGCAATGAGTGGGTGAACACCGCTGACCTCAGCATTCTCGTCTCACAGTGGGGGGAGTGCCATTGATCTCCCAGCGGCCGCTCTCATGGCCATGATCGTCAGGAGGCGCAGCGTCTAAGAGTCCTCCAAACACTCCCTGCCATATTCACGCATTATTCACGCTGTCTTTCCTGATTTACCATTGACAAAGGCAAGATTGTTTGATATAATCTGGATTAAGAGTGCTTTTCAATCATATAAGCTCCGATAAAGGTAAACTCATCGAAAGGTGAGGGCACAAAGCTTCGGGTCTACGCTAGTGGATGGCAAATTGCCAACGGCTGGCAGGATGGCCGAGCTGTCGAAGGCTGATTTCGGGAAGCGTGCTATCCGGCAGCAGGTGGGCCGGCAACACGCTTTTTTTGTTTGGGATAGGGAACGAAATACAGTTTGAGAAATCATGTTTCCAGGGAGGGAAGGAGATCATGTCCCACAAGAACTCGAACAAACGATTAATGCTCGTCCTGACCAGCCTGCTGTTCCTGTCCCTGCTCATTCGCCCCCTCATCACGTTCGCGCACGGAGGGGGCGTCTTAGAGCAGGCCCAACAGCGCGCCATAGACGTCGGCGCCTACGACTTTACCGCCGAGGCCGAGCAGACGCTCGTCCCCCGGCCGCTGCCCAACATGATCGGGCGGACGGACGAACAGGTGGATATGTACATCTCCGGCGAAGTGGCGCTACCCGACCGGGCCAGCCTACAACTCCGCCTGGAAGGCGCCGGACTCGACGACACGCCGGTAGCGCTGATCCAGGAGGGGAGCGAGACCTACTTGCTCAAGGATGGGGAAAAGACGCCGGTACAGAACCCGGTCAGCCTCATCGCGCCGACGGGCGACTACCTGAGCTACCTCGCCGCCGCCGAAAACGTCCAACCCTGTGACCCCGCAGACTTGCCACTTGCAGACTTGCAAACTTGCTACACCTACGACGTCAACGGCTACCGCTTCGCGGAACACGTGCGCCAACAGACGCAGGCGGAACTGGAACGCGCTGCGCAGCCCCCGCCGCCCGGCATCGAGATACAGCCCTCACCCCTACTCCAGCGCACGAGCGGCCAGGGCAAGGTCTGGCTGGACGCGAACGGCCTGCCGGTGCGCCAGGAATTGGACCTGGAAATGCCGAAGGTGAGCGAGTACTACGATGCCCAGGTGCACGTGGTGGTGGACTTTCGCTTCGACGCGCGCGCCGTCCAACAAATGGCCGCCAGGCTGGATGGATCGCGCATCGTCAGTAGGTTCAAGGACGGCATCACCGATGGCATCGCGGATAGCGTAGCGCCCACGGACATCTTCTTTCTCCTCCTCTCATTCCTCCTGTCATCCGTGCTGATCGCCTACCGCCGTCGCTGGGTACACGGGGTGCTGGCAGTTAGCGCCTGCGTCATCTTGGTGATGACGCCCCTGCTCCAGACGGTCAACATCGTCCGTTTCCAGGAGCACATAGCCCAGGCCGCCGACGCGGTCCAGACCCTGGCCGAGGCGCTGACCTCACCCCACGGTCAGTCTTCAGCAGCCAGTAGTCAGCCTTCAGCGGCGCAGGATGTTTCCTCTCTATCTTCTTCCTCCGTTCCCTTGCCCGACGTCTACTGTGGCTCAGGCGACCCCAACCGAGACAGTGACCACGACGGTCTGAACGACGCCGCTGAATACTGCCTGGGCACCAACCCATACAACGCGGACAGCGACTACGACGGACTCGATGACTCGTTGGAGGTGGATGGCTTTACCATCAGCGGCCATAGATGGCCCGGCGATCCCGTCAACCCAGATGCCAACGGCGACGGCCTGATGGACGAGGACGAGTGGGTGGACTCGTATATTGACGGGAACACGTACATCAACGTTGGTGGCAACGCAGCGTCGTGGGACCCGGACGACGATGGCCTGCCCAACCCCTGGGACGACGACAACGACGGCGACGGCGTGCCGGACAACTACGACCTGACGCCCTTCTCCTACGTCACCGACACGGCGACCTTCACTCTCACCTTCACAGGCGGGTTCAATGGCTACGTCTACCTCGATCTTCAAGTGCAGCCCGCGATTACGGACCACTTGCGCTACAGCGGTGCCACGTTGGACTGGCCCTACGACAATAAAGGCCAAATGCAAGACCTGGACTTCTCGACCGAGGACCTGCGGTTGACCCCCTATCTGGAGGTGTCCACCAACCAGCCGCCCGGCGAGGACCTGCGCGAGGACTACGGGCCTGTTTCGGTCTACGACAACCTGGGCGACGAGGACTACCCCTACCGCATGCTACTGAGCCTGTCGCCGGTCGGCGATGACTCCCGGCCCATGGCTTTCCAGGCCCGGCTGGCCTACGGGCCAGACGCCATGGCCCACGCCGACGTGCGCTGGAAGAATGCCCGCATCATCTGGGCGGTGATGGCCAAGATAGATCAGGAAAATGACTCTGGCGACACCGTCACCAAAAACACACCCCTCCACACTTACGCCGAGCCGGCCCTGCGCATCACCGGCTTCAAGGTCGCCAAGAGCCGCAACTACGCCAGCGCCATCCTGGGCATACCCAGCGACGACAGCGACCGGCAGCTCTTCAACCTGCTCTTTGGCTTGAGCGGCACCTGGCTGACGCACGAGCAACCCGATCTACCCGAGGTTCAGGCGCGTTTCAGCGGCGTCGGCACCCCTGCCGAGCAGAAGTGGGGCGTGACGGCGAGTGTCGAGATGGACATCCCCGCCACCCCCAGCGACCATCACGACGCGGGGATAGCTGACTTTTACACCAGGAGCAAGACTTTTCTGAGTGACAACTATGGGAGCAGCGACTACGCTACCCTGATCATTGCCACCGAGGAAGAGATCGGTCACGATAATCTGGAGGATGCCGGCCTGCACGCTGATCTTAAGGTCAACCTGGCCCAGGTAAGCCTCACCACCCAGCGGACCCTGCAGATCCAGATGTACAAGCAGGAGGACAGCGCTTGGACACCGGTAGTGGGGCGCGATCTGACGCAGGCCGTGGCGAAACATCAGGCGGACAACCTCAACACGGCGTTGGACGACATGAGCGGGACGTACCCGGATCTGACGGGGAAGGATCTATTCGCGCTGATCGAAGCGCTCTACCTGACCTGGCAAGGAGGGCGATCGCGCACGATCTACATAGACGGTCAGTCCATCGTAGAAGAGATGCGGTCGGACCTGGAGGTGTACAACGAACTCCACTATCAAGACGGCAAATTCGGCGTGCGGTCCGCCTCCCTGACGTCCGGGATGCAGGTGATCCTGCCGTACGACCCGCTGGCTACCTACATCGTAGAAGCGGGCGATTTGGCCCAGGAGGGCGCGGGGCTGATTATCAGCGGCATGAACCAGGGCTGGCAGTATGCGGAGGCCTACGGAGAGCAAGCCTACGACATCGGCATCGAAGCCGCCACCACTGCCATAGACAGTCTCAAGGACGCCTATGATAGCGCAGAGAAAGAGATCGTGGCTGCCGGCGAGGCCATCTACGAGGTTATCCCGACTGGAGAAGAATTCTACCAGGGCCTGAAATCCGGCATGACCCACGACGCATTTAACAAGGCGAAAAGCGGCGTGGTCGCCACGATGTGCGCTGTGGATGTCGCTAAAGGCTGTCAGGCGGCCGTCAAAGCAGGCAAGGTAGCCTCACAAGGAAGCAAAGGATTCAAGGCCTTCCTGGCAGGATCGAAGGGGGTGGGCAAAGTCACAAAGCTTGGCGCTGCCACCCTGGCTCTGGACGTAGGGCTTACCTGGGCCCAGTTTGCCATCGCGGGCGACTACTCCGAGGGAGCCATCGCCCTGGCTGTGGCTCAGACGATAGTATCCGTCGTCTTGTTTGTGATCTGTCTGATACCAGTCGTGGGGCAAGTCATCGCCATATTCGTGGCCATCTTTGGGATTGTGGACTTCATCTTGGGTTTGTGTTGCGGCATCAGCATGTCGGGAGAGGCCGCCAAGGCCATCGCCGCGATGATCTACGACGTGAACGTGCTCAGCAAGATGGGGGACTACGATTTCGTCAACCCCGACAACGACCTGGTGTATCCAAACATGGGCTTCATCGAGGGCAACCGCTTCGAGATCGCCGCCCAGTTCGAGGGCGATATCGTAAAGGGCGATCCGCAAGGATGGGTGGCAAAAGTCGTGAACTTTGTCACGGGGTCCTTTATGGACAAGCTCCAGGGTAGTTATGTCTACGGTCTGTACGATGGCTCCGCCAGCGACGATGTGAGTGGCGTCACGGCAGTGGAAAAGAACGCGTATCCCTCCTGCCAGGTGCAGGGAGAGAAAAACGAATGTACGAATCGCGTCGCGGTCGAGTTCCAGCTAGACTCAGTGGGACGGAACCAGGAGCTACGCTACAAGCGACTGATCCGTGCCAGAACCTATTGGATGGTTCTGCGGGGATGGGCATTTCTCTGGGGGGGCGAGATGGTTAAGTTCGAGGCCAAGAACCTGAAGTACCCGGAGGACCTGGAGAAGAAGGATCAGTGGGACTATGACACGTTCTATCTCGACGTGCTGCCGGACACACTGGACGAGCTATGGAGTTGGAACGAAATCACCAACAACGACCCGGACGCCGACGGCCTGTCCAACAGCAAGGAAACCACCCTGGGCTCAGACCCCAATAAGTGGGACTCCGACGGCGACGGCCTCTCCGACAAGTTCGAGTTCGACCAGAACCTGACGCTGGGTACTGATCTCCTCAAATACGACACGGACGACGACGGCCTCTCCGACGGCTTCGAGCATCAGCACGGTACCCGCATAGACAAGAAAGATTCGGACCAGGACGGCCTCGACGACGACCAGGAAATCTATCACCAAAACACGGACGGCACGTGGAGCGGCGGCTGGTGGATCAGCTTGCCTGGCGAGAGCGACGTCCACATCTTGTCCGATCCCTTGAAAGCCGATAAGGACGGTGACAGTTTGAAGGACGCCGGCGAGAAGATGGCCAAAATCAGCCCCCACGCTTACCACGGAGCGCCGCGCCTTACCCTGGAAATGCAGCCTTTGAACACCAGCCCCTCTGGCTATGCCGCCGCCTACGTCGAGCCGGGGGATACGATTGCTATGACCATGACGTTGCTGAGCGTGCCCCCTTACGGCGTGGACGATGAGCTGTCAATCTGCCTGCCCAGCTTCACGACCTATGTCGTGCCCTCTGATATGCACGGCGACCGCACCCCGGAGACGGAGTGGGGCTCCTGCGGTGGACCAAAGTGGTCCTTTGCCGCAGAGGAAGACAGGCTCAGGTACTTCGAGACGGTCAGCGCGACCCTCACCGCCGACATCCGGCTCGATCTGAGCTACTCGATAGCAGGCACGGCGGAGGCCCGCCTGCCCTACGGAGCGGACAAGCCCTACGAGGATGTACAGACCGCATCGTGGCCGGTGGTGGTGGACGTGGATGACCCGCAGGTCAGCATCGTGGACCCCGTCGAGGGCCAGTTGATCGGCGGCGGCGTGGAGCACTACGTCATCGGCGGCGCCTCCTCCGATGTCACCACCTGGGTGGAACAAATCGAGATAGACCTGCCCGTCGCGGCGACGGAGACGCTGACCAGGGGCCAGAGCCTCAGCCCGTGGGCCTACACCTGGGAACTGCCGGACGACGGCGTCCACAACCTGGCCGCCCGCTCCCACGATTTTGTGGATCACGTCTCTCCATACGCCACGGTCGAGGTCATGGTGGATAACACCTCCGCGACGGCCACCACGACGCTGGCGGAAGGCGCGGTCTACGGCCCGCCCCAGAGTAGCAGCACCATCACCATCACCCTGGAGGGCACGGCCGGCGACAACTACTCCGGCCTCACCCGCGTGCAGATCAGCACCGACGACGGCCCCTGGCGCGACGTTTGGAGCCTGGATAGCGCCACGGATGCCAACACCACCTACACCGACTTCTCAGCCAACTTCCAGCACCACGCCACAGGCGCCACGTGGGACGCGGTGTGGACGCTGCCCAACATAGAGTCGGTGCAGGGCTACCACAGTCTCAGGGTGCGCGCCTACGACGTGGCGGGCAACAAACCCCAGATACTGGAGCGAACCATCATCGTGGACGTGATACCACCCACCAGCGAGCTGGTCAACCGCTCGTACCTGTACCAGTGGCCACACACCAAGGCTGGCGAAGCGCACACGTTCGAAGGTGTGGCCAACGATGCCGGCAACGTCCCCGCCCCCTCCCGCCCGGCCGAACTGAGCGGCGAGCTGGACGTGTTCGACGACGCCACGATCTGGCTGGGCCTGTCCACCATTGAGGATAACGACGAAGGCGTCAGCGTGGCCTGGCTGGGCGACGTCAACAACGACCGCCGGGCGGACCTGGCGGTGGGCTTGCCCGCGGCAGAGGATGGCGCCGGCCGAGTGACGATAATCTACGGGCGGGCCGGCGACTGGCCGACGCCGAGCGACCTGGAGATGCTGGCGGAAAGCGTTGGCTCTAGCTCCTTCGTGGGCGAGGCCGGGGCCGGCATCGGATCGTCGCTCTCCGCCGCCGGCGACGTGAACGGCGACGGATACGACGATTTCCTCGTCGGCGACGACGCCAACGACCGCATCTTCCTCATCTTTGGATGCCCCCTGCCGCTGGGGCGCGACGTGCTCCTCGACGGCCCACTGTCGGCCCAACGGTCCGTGCTCACCGCGCCGGCAAGCGAGGGTATTGGCCAATGGATGGCGGCGGCTGGCGACGTGAACGGCGACAACTTTGACGATATGTTGATCGGAACCACCGGCGCGGAGGGCAAGACCTACCTGCTGCTGGGCGGTATTGGTCCGTGGTATGAGACGGTGAAGTTGGACGACGATGCCGCCGCCACGATTGACACCGGCGCGGACGGCGCCCGCTTAAGCAGTGCGGGCGACCTGGACGGCGACCTTGACGACGAATTCGCCGTGGCCGACGGAACCACGGTCTACCTGTTCGAGGGCAAAAGCTCCTTCAGCAAGGGGGCGCTGGCGACACTGCCGCTGGGCGACGCCGTTGCCACCTTTACCAGCAGTGACACCCGCCCGCCGATGGCCGCTCTGGGCGACGTGAACGGCGATGATTATGACGACTTCATCTACGCCGACGACAACGGTACGGCGCGCGTGGTGTTTGGCGACGACACGCTCGATGCCACCTGGACCACGCACGACACCGGCTACGACACCGACTTTTTGGCCGCGCCGGGCAACGTGGACGACCCCGACGCGGACGGCTACAACGACATCCTGATCGGCGACGGCAGCGACGCCTACCTGATCAAGGGAAACAGCGGCGACGATCCGGGCGCCGTTGATGCCACGGTGACCGGCGTGGATACCGCCGCCACGTCTCTCTACGCCGCCGGGTCCGACCTGAACAGCGATGGCTCCTCCGACCTGCTCCTGGTGCCGACCGAAGCTGCGGCCGAGGCTGCGGGCTACGACATGCTGACGGTCGCCGCAGCGCACATCAACCCGGCCTGGCTGCCCCACGCGCCCAGCGAATCCAGCGCGAGAGAGACGGCTCCGCTCGCTATGCTTGCTGCGTCAACGTACTACGTGAACGACGACGCGGCCGAGGGCGGAGACTGCGACGGGCAAACCCCGTGCTACGGCTCCATCCAGGCCGCCGTGAATGACGCCAGCGGCAGTGACGGCGAAACCATCATCGTGCAGCCCGGTGTCTACCAGCCGTTCGAGGTCAGCGGTCACGACCGCGACGATCTGCTGATCCAGGGCACGGACCCCGACGCCGTGTTCGTGGATGCCAATGGCGGCAGTTACGCGGCGCACATCACCGGCGCCGACGGCGTGCGCCTGGAGCAGATGACGTTGCGCAACGCCAGCTCCGGTGTGCAATTGACCGATGCCGGCGTGGGCGGCTACGAGCCAGACGCGCTAGACAAGCGCACCATCCTGGACCATCTGCTGATCTACGATGTCAGCTCGCACGACGTTGACATGTCCCACACCAGTACCGTGTCTGTCACCCGCAGCACGCTAGTGAGAGGCAGCAATCACATCGGTACGTTTGGCGTAGCGGACCCCAATATTGTTGTCAATTGGAGCGCGGAGCCTGATACGCCGGATGCGCTTTACGACGGCGGCGGGCTGGCGGTTTACGGCAATACCCTGTTCTGCTGCACCGGTAACGGAGCCAAAAACTGCGACGTGGATAAGCAGGTGAACACACCACAAGAGAGTTGGTTCACACCGTGGGCGCCCGCCCACCCCATAGAAGCGAACAGCGTGCTGGCCGCCGGCAGCGACGGCCAATTCTACCTGCTCGGCGCGCCGACATGGGATGGTGGTTACACCGACCCGCACTGGGTTGACTTTGCCGAGGGGGGCAACGACGTAGTCTACATGGACGACGATGGTCCCAAAATGTGGAACGGTACCGGTTGGGAGGACATCACCGGCCTACCCTACCCCTCAATAAATTGCTACACCATCGCCGCCCATCCCGTCAACGGCGATCTCTATTGCCTGGGCTACCTCGGCGACCCCCTCAGACGCTGGGACGGCAGCGGTTGGACGGTACTGACGGAGGATAAGCCAGGGTGGGTTGACGGTATTAACGATATGGCCGTTGATTCAGAGGGTCACGTACACGTTGTGGGTGACTTTTTCATGCACACCATGTCTGGAACCTGTTATCACTATGCCGAATTCACCGGCAGTTCTTGGCAATGTTACGGCGGATTTGAGGAAAATGATTGGCTCCGCACTATCGCGATTAATCCATACGGCGATCAAGTTTACATTGGTGGCAAGTTTGATACCGGTTACGCCGTCAATCTTACCGGCGTGGGCGGTGGCGTTGTCGGCGGCTACCAAAGAGTCGACGACATTGAAGTGGGCGAGGATGGTATCGTTTACGTCACCGGCGATTTTACCGGCACGCTCAACTACTATGGCGGCGACGTCGCTCTCACCACCGCTTCAGGCATTGTGGCCTATGACTGGGGGGAGTGGTCTACCTATCCGGTCCCGGAGGAGCCGGATTTTCCGCCGAACTATAACGTTTTTGACTATGAGGCTTATGGCCTTGCCGAAACCAACGGCGGCGAACTCTACGCCGCCGGGCGGTGGGCGTGGTGCAACGATGCAGGCGGCTGTGGGACTCATGGCGCCTTCCATCGCTGGGATGGCTCGGCATGGGAAGAAGTTGGCACGCTCAGCAATCCGTCAAACAACAGTAGTCTGTCCAGAATCGCCGCCACCGGCCAGGGTGTCTTCATCAATGGCGACTTCGATGAGATTGACCGGCCCGGCGATGATGATGCCCTTGTATCCCAAGATCTGGCCGCGCTGATATTCCCCCACGAAGTTTACAGCCCCACGAACAATTCGTGGATCAGCAACCTGATCGGCGCGCCCATGTCGCTGGGCGATGGCGCCAGCTATGCCGGCGACGATGACGGCAATCTGTATCTGATCCCAGGCGGCGGCAGCAACCAATCATTTTACTATTCCATTGAGGATGGTGAATGGAGCAGCGCCGGAACCCTGCCGGTAACCGTCACCGCCAGTGCGATGGTTCAAGGGGACGACGGCTACGTGTACGCCATAACCAACGGCGGCGGTTTCTACAGCAACTGGGGTAGCAGTTGGGCCGTCGAAAACGGCTTTGATGAAGGCACGCTGGGTACCGTCGGCGATGGTGCGTCGCTGGCCTACGACCCCAGGGGTGTCTACTATGCCTTCCTCGGCGGCAACAGCGCCGATATGCTGCGTTTTAACCATGGTGCTGGACCTTTCTACGAAGGCGGCAGTTGGGAGCTCTTGCCCAACGACCGTGACACCCCCGCGCCCATCAGACCGGGGGCGGGTCTGGTCTATGTCCCCGGTGAAGAAAACGCCCTCTACGCCGCCCAAGGGAATTACAGTACCGACACCAGTAAAGCCTTTTGGCGCTACCCGCTGCCGGAGCCGAACAAGGTTGGCTTCGAATACAGCGCCATTGTGGCGCCTGCTGGCAGCAGCGCCGACTGGCTCGATCTGAGCGATCCGCTTCCTGAGGACTTCAACTTCCAGGTGGGGCCGGGCAACCGGTGGTTCAACAGCAGTGGCGAGCCGGACAACAACGGCGACAGCCTGCCCACCACCACCGCCGATCCCTTCCTGGACAGCGACCACGACGTCTACCGTCTGAAACAGAGCGGGTACGACCTCGGCTACCACACCTATCGGACGGAAGCCTACGTTGACGCCGGCGGTGGTGAGGAATTCAACACCATCCAGAACGCCATTGACAGCGGGGCCAACCGCGTGATCGTGGAGCCTGGCGTCTACGATCCCTTCCATCTGGCCACCGGCGTCGAGGTCATCGGCGCCAATGG
>CAZQDO010000185.1:0-10636 GCA_964592085.1 uncultured Anaerolineae bacterium
CCTCTACGCCCACCGCGCCAACCGCCAGGACTACGTCATTCAGCACGGCACGGCCATCGCCCTGCCCTTCGACAGCGCCACGCGCAGTATGCTGCCGACAGGCGTCGCCGCCACCGCTGCCGTTCCCCTACGTGACTACGCCGTCGTAGACTGGATGTCCGGCGAGGAGAGCTCACAAGTGGAATCCATCCCCATTAACGCAACAGAAATCGCCCTGACCGCGGACGAGCAAGACCTCCTGGCCGATTTTCTGGCGCAGGGCGGCTCGCTTTTGATTTCTGGGTCGGAGATCGGATTGGATCTGGTACTGCGGGGTCATGGCCCGGACTTCTATACCGACGTGCTCAAAGCCTACTACCAGGGCAGCGACGCCTTCAAGCGCAACTACCAGCCGTACCCCAACACCGTCATGGCTACTCCGGGTGGGCTCTTCGATGGGTTAGACGTCTTCGCCTTCGACAACGGCTCTGGGGATACATACTACGCCGACCGAGTGGACTATTTCCTGCCCTCGCTGGATGACCCACGGGCGCAATCGGCGCTGATCTACCACGCCGGTATCGGCCACGCCGCCCTGACGTGGGACTCTGGCGATTGCGCTCGTCTGGTCTACATGGCTTTCCCCTTTGAGACCATTTACCCCGCCGAGACCCGGGGGGCGGTGATGGCGCGCATCATGGACTTTTTGACCGCCTGTGAACCGCAAAACGATACCCGCATTTACTTGCCCATCCTGGTAAACTGAACTAGAGTCTGTCAACGATGGAGGATCAGCATGATGAAGCGACTGCTTATCGCAACTGCTTGTGGACTTCTCCTCCTGCTGGTCGGCTGTAGCGGCCAGGATAGGGAGGAGCTCTATGCTATTGGGGTATTCCAGTTTTCCAGCAACGCCTTGTTGGACAGTACGATAGCGGGCTTCCTGCAGGCCATGGAGGATGCCGGGTACAAAGATGGCGAGAACGTGCGCTATCAGTTCGAGAACGCTCAGGCCGACACCCCCACTGCGCAACTCATCGCCAAACAACTGAACGGGCCAGACGTGAACCTGGTCTTTGTTGCATCCACGCCAGCCTTTCAGTCGGTGCTCAGCGAGGTGAAAGAGAAACCGGTCGTCTTTGGCGCGATAGCCAACCCGTACATCCTGGGCGCTGGCGAATCGGCTGAAGACCACCTGCCCAATGTGACCGGAGCTTCGGCCACGGCTCCCATGCACCAAGCGATGGAGTTGATGCTGGAGGCATTGCCAGCCGTCAGGCAGGTAGGCATCCTCTGGGATCCAGCCAACGCCAACTCCCACTGGAACATGGAGGTTGCTCGGAAAGCAGCGGCTGAGTTGGGTGTGGAAATCGTGGACATGACCATCAGTGGCTCCAGCGAGGTGCTGCAAGTGGCTCAGGCGCTTTCCGCCAAGGACATTGACGCTTTCTTCTTGATCCCGGACCACATCGTCCTGGAATCTTTTGATTCCCTGGTGAAAGTGGCCGACAGCGCCCACATCCCCCTGATCGCCTCAGCGACCGCTGTGGCCGAGCAGGGAGCAGCTATAGGCGTCGGTTGGGACTACTTCGACAATGGCTATCTGTCGGGCCAATTGGTCATCCGGGTGATGAAAGGGGAAAGCCCGGCTGACATCCCTTTCCAGGGCTTGGAGAAGATATTGCTGCACGTCAACCTGGAGGCAGCCGAGACGCAGGGATTGTCCATCCCGGAGTCGGTGCTCCAGCGAGCGGATAGGGTCATCGGTCAATAGGCAGAGGAAATGGAGGGTAAGATGCAACAGGTATTTGGAATTCTCGCAATCCTGGCAATCCTGGTGGGGTATTTCTATGCCTATTTTTCGAGGTCAAAGCTCCTCCTGGAAAAATGGGCTAACGAGAACCGGTATCAATTGCTGCTTGCGGAATACAGGTCAATTCGCAAGCGGCCCTTCCTCTGGTCGGCAAAAGGGCAGGCGGTCTATCGGGTCGAGGTTCGTGATGAGCAAGGGGACAAGCGCAAGGGTTGGGTGCGGTGTGGTAGCTGGTTGCTGGGTGTGTTTGCTAACGAGGTCAAAGTGAAATGGGACGACTAACGACGTTGATGGGATTCGACCCCGCCACCGGTGAGTTCAATGATACCCTGACGGGCGATTACGTCTGGTCCTGCGTCAACGTCGGCGAGGCGGTGTCTGTGGTGATGACGCCGTTCACCTGGTCCATGCTGTCTACGGCGTTCAGCGAGCTGAACATCTTGCCTGGACACTCCTCAGTGGGTAACATCGGCGGTCGCCTATACCAGAACGTGACGGTGATGGCCTCCGTGCTCCATGCATTGGGCAAGAACTTCGAGGACATGGCCAAAGAGCTGGGGGGCGTGCGCGACGAGTATCTGGGGACGATGGATCAGTATCTGATCCCTCTGCCAGAAGCCACTCTCTTTTCCATTCTGCCCAACGCCATCCGGGTACGGAGAAAGGAAAAGAAGGGCCTGAAGAACCTGGCGGCATTTCTCGCCGAGAACCCGGCTTGGTGTCGTGCCATGCGCCAGCGGATCCAGACCATGCGGACCAGGGACGAATTGGCTTCGCTACTGGCGGACGAGCTTCTGCCCCGCAGCCTTGAGATCTTCTGGCGGAACTATGCCACTGCCATGCGCTACAGCGAGCGTGTCGGCCGGCTGCGACGCGAGCTGACGGAGCTGGTGGGTGCTGCGGACGCCGATGCGCTGCTATCGAGCGTCAGCAGTCAGGAGGAGTTGCTGGCGAGCTTGGGGCCGGTGGTGGGCCTGGTCAGGGTGGCCCGCGGCGAGATGGAGCGCGAAGCGTACCTGGAGCAGTGGGGCCACCGAGAGGCCCTCGAAACCGAGGCCTCCGTCGCGCGGCCTGCAGAGGATCCAGGCTGGCTCGACCAGCAGTTGGCGACCTTTGCCCGGTCACCAGTGGACGTCGAGGGGCTGCTGGCAGCGCAGCGTGCCGAATTCGAGGCGGCCTGGGAACGGTTCAAGGGTCGCCATCCGCGCAAGGTCAAGTCAGTGCGGCGTCGTCTGGAGCAGGCAGCCGAGGCCGCTCGGGCACGCGAAGCGGCTCGCTCCGAGAGCGCGCGGCTCATCTGGGTGGCGCGCACCTGGGCCCTCCGCGTCGGCGAGTTGGTCGACATCAGGGACGGCGTCTTTTTCCTGACCATCGCCGAGCTGCAGGATCTCCTGGCAGGCAAGGGTGCACCCACGTTCGCCATCCCCGCCCGTCGGCGGACCTACGAACGGTACAAGGCCCTGCCGCCCTATCCATTGATGATTCGCGGTCGCTTCGATCCCTTCCAATGGGCGGCAGACCCCAACCGGCGCAGCGACGTCTTTGACTCCCACGGGTTGCTCCCCAGGCTGATAATGAAAGCCCCTGGTGAGAACGCTATCCTCGGTATGCCTGGGTCGGCAGGACAGGTTGTGGGGGTAGTGCGGCGTCTGGACAGGCCCGAAGACGGGCACCAATTGCAGGAGGGCGAGATCCTGGTCACTGCCCAGACCAACATCGGCTGGACCCTCCTCTTCCCCCGCGCTGCCGCCATTGTCACCGACGTGGGCGCGCCCCTCTCCCACGCTGCCATCGTCGCCCGCGAGCTGGGCATCCCGGCGGTGGTCAACTGCGGCGATGCCACCATGCGCCTGCGCACCGGCGACCGCGTGCGCGTAGATGGCGTGCAGGGAATCGTCGAGATCCTGGAGACTGGGGCGTAATATCTGGCAGGTGGGATTCTGTCTGATTGGAGGTCAAACCGATGAGTCTACAGACAAGGTCAGCGGAAGAGGGACTGCTTGAGTTTTTCGTCGGCGATTGGAACAACTCTGGCCACACGCCGCCTGGTCCCTTCGGCCCAGGTGGCCCGACGAGGGGTCAAACCAGCTACAACTGGGCCGTGGGCGGCAAGTGGCTCCTCTACATTAGCCGTTTAGAGCTCCCAGGTCTAGGAAGCTACGAAGTTCATGGAGGTGTCGCTTTCAATAGTCGAGCCGGGAAGTACGATGCCTATGCCATCAACAACCTTGGGAACCTGTTGGTCTACGAAGGCGAGTGGACGGATAGTGCCACTCTTGTTTTTACACTCGTTTATCCCGGATCCCGCGGTCGCGCTCGAGTTGTCTATCGAAAGCTGCCTGATGGATCCTTCACGATGAGCTCAGAAAATGCATCGGAGGGGGGCGAGTTCGTGCCCTATTTTGAGACCCATTTTGATCGCTCATGACCGCCAGGAGCCACCTAAGAGCCTATCCGGAAGCTGCTCCTGCACCCGTCCCCGGAAACGGGTCTCAGAGCAGGTTTTCGGATAGGTACTAAGCGGGGATGTCTTACGAGGAGGAACACCTTCAGGCGGGATGAAAACGTTTGTTGTGGTCTGGTTCGGGCAGCTAGTTTCCACACTGGGGTCGGCTCTGACCAGCTTTGCATTGGGTGTCTGGATCTATGAGACCACCGGCTCGGCGACGCTTTTCGCCATCAATATGGCCGTCTGGGTGCTTCCCAACATCGTTCTCTCGCCTGTCGTGGGCGTGCTCACCGACCGTTGGGATCGCCGCCTGGTGATGCTCCTCAGCGATACAGGGGCGGGACTGAGCTCCCTGTTTGTTGCCATCATGCTGGCGACCGGTGAGCTTGAGGTGTGGCACGTTTACGCTGCCGGATTCGTTAACTCGGCCTTCAGCACCTTTCAATGGCCCGCCTACTCAGCGGCCACGTCGTTGCTTGTACCCAAAGAACATCTTGGTCGGGCTGGGGGTATGACCCAGATTGGCGAAGCCATTGGCCAGCTCGCGGCGCCAGCGATAGCCGGCGCGTTGTTTGTGAGCGTGGGGATGAAAGCCATCCTCCTGATAGACGTGCTGACCTATCTGGTCGCGGTTGCCACGCTGATGGCCGTCCGCTTCCCACGACCTGAGACAACTGAAAAAGGGCTGGCCGGAAAGGGCTCGTTCTGGAAAGAGACCGTATACGGCTGGACGTACATTCGCTTGCGGCCTGGGTTGCTCAGCTTGCTGGTCATCTTTGCCTGCATGAATTTTCTTATCAGCATTACCGTTGCACTATACACCCCTCTGATCCTTGGCATGACAACCCCGGATATGCTGGGCTACCTCAACTCGATTGGCGGGTTGGGGATGCTGGCGGGCACATTGCTGATGAGCATCTGGGGTGGTCCCCAACGGCGTATCTACGGTATTTTCGCTGCCGAAATGATAGTGGGGCTCACCACATTCGTGTTCGGCCTGAGCCCATCCATCCCGTTGGTGGCCGTCAATAACTTTTGGTTCCTGGCGACCATGCCGATTTCCAATGGGTGTACCCAGGCTATCTGGCAGACGAAGGTCACCCCGGATGTACAGGGGCGGGTCTTTTCCATCCGGCGCATGATCTCGTATTCGATCATACCGGTCGCCTATGCGATCGCTGGGCCGCTGGCGGAACAGATCTTCGAGCCACTGATGGCAGAGGGCGGTGCGCTGACCCCCGTCTTGGGGCCAGTAATCGGTGCGGGGCCGGGGCATGGCATCGCTCTGGTTTTCGTCGTCGCCGGAACGCTTTACATGCTGGCCACGCTGGTCATCCTGATTCACCCGCGGATACGCCGGATTGAGGATGAACTCCCGGACGCGATCCCGGCTGGACAGGTAAATTGATTCTACCGACATGGCTCTGCCGCGATACGCACCAGTGGCGCAGGCCGCACTTCACGACGTGGATCGTTTCCTGGCGTTAATGGTGTAAGAGAAAGCCCAACCTCAGGCAACACATTTCTGAATCAAGGAGGTTTCCATAAATGGAAGGAACATTGCTGCTCGTCGGGTTAGGTTTAGTGCTGCTGGTTTGTGTGGTGCTGCTCAGGACGATGAGACTCACATCCAAACAGGTGCAGGCAGAGCCCGCAATTGACGTTTCCCTCGATGGTCAGAAGATAGCTGAACGCCTGGCGCAGGCGATCAGGTTTCAGACCATATCGCATCAAGACCCGGCTGAATTCAGAGGCGAGGAGTTCGTCGGACTGCACGAGTACCTTGAACGGACCTTTCCGCTGGTCCACGCCGCGCTGACCAAGGAAGTTGTAGAGGAGCATAGTCTCCTCTACAAGTGGAAGGGACAACAGGAAGAGCTGAAGCCGATTCTTCTCATGGGCCACACGGACGTTGTGCCGGTTGAGTCGGGGACGGAAAGCGACTGGGCCCATCCCCCTTTCGAGGGCCGCATTGCCGAGGGCTTTGTCTGGGGCCGGGGCTCGATGGACAACAAGAACGTCGTGCTTGGCGTTCTTGAGGCGGTGGAAACGTTGCTGAAAGAGGGATTCCAGCCTCGCCAGACAGTCTATCTTGCCTTTGGCCATGACGAAGAAATCGGCGGGCAGGGAGGGGCACATCGAATCGCCGCGCTCTTACATTCCAGAGGGGTTGAGCTGGAGTATGTGATTGACGAGGGTCTCTGCGTCATTGAGGGCATCATGCCAAATGTATCAGAACCCGTAGCCCTGGTGGGGATCGCAGAGAAGGGCTACGTAAGCATTGAGCTTACCGCGGAAAACGAAGGCGGACATTCGTCTATGCCGCCAGAGCACACAGCCATCGGCATCCTCAGCGCGGCCATACTTAAACTCGAGCGAAACCAGTTGCCGGCAAGGATGGATGGCCCGGCGCGGCAACTGTTCGGCACCCTGGCGCCGGAAATGCCCTTCGCCATGAGGATAGTGTTTGCAAATCTCTGGCTGTTTGGAGGCTTGGTCAAGAGGCAGCTTGCTGCATCGCCCGCGACAAACGCCATGATCCGCACCACGACGGCGCCGACGATGCTTGAGGCGGGGGTTAAAGAAAACATCTTGCCAACCACGGCGAAGGCCATCGTGAACTTCCGGGTGCTCTCTGGAGACAGCATCGCCAGCGTGATCGAGCATGTCCGCCAGGCTGTTGCCGATCCCCGCGTGGAGATCAAGCGACTGGAAGGGTTCGGAGGCGAGCCATCCTTCGTGTCGGACACCGACTCACCCAGCTTCAGCGCCCTCGAACACACCATCCGCCAGGTATTTCCGAAGGTCATAGTCGCTCCTGGCCTGGTCATGGGGGCGACAGATAGCAGGCATTACGCGGACTTGACCCAGAGCATCTACCGCTTCACTCCGATGTGGTTGAGCCAGGAGGATCTCGATAGGGTTCATGGCATCAACGAACGGATTTCCATTGAGGGCTACGAGCGAGCGGTGAGATTCTACATGCGGCTCATTCGTAATTCGGGCTTGATGCCTGACTGAACGACCCGGTCACAGACAAGAAAGCGAACACCTGGGCACACTTTTTTGCCTAACTGACCATCTTGCGGTATACTTGAGGCGAGGTCTCTAGCACATGGATCGCCAGCGGTCTGCCAGGCTTTGCGATTGAGCAGCCCGTTGTAGGATCGCCCGGGCTGAAGGTTTGGCCCACGAGGGTGTTGGCACGTCGTAGTTAAACCCCACCAGGGTCTTGCGCTCGATTTTGCGACCCAGCAGGTACTCGATCCGATAGACCAGCACCTCGTCATCAGGGGTGACCAGCGTGACAGCGTCGCCATCAGCATCGTATCGGGCGGTGCGACCGATACGGTGCACGTAATCCTCGGGGTGTTCCGGCACATCGTAGTTGACCACGTGTGAGATCCCTTCTACGTCCAATCCTCGCGCGGCGATGTTGGTGGCGACCAGGACTCGGTGCTTGCCCGACCGGAACCCTTCCAGCGCAGCTACCCGGTCCCGCTGCTTGAAATCCCCGTGGATGCAAGCTGCGGCGATCCTGGCCTCTCGCAGTTGCCGGGTCACAATGTCGGCTTCCTGCTTGGTCCTGGTGAAGACCAACATGCTATTGACTTCCAGTTGGTCGAGCATAGCCACCAGAAGTTGAATCTTGAGGTGCTTAGGTACCGGGTAGAGAGCCTGTTGAATGGCCTCAGGAGGCCGGGCCAGATCTATCTCGATACTCACCGGGTTACGCAGAAACTGACGAGCGAGAGCCGAAATCGTCGGAGGTATCGTGGCCGAGAAGAGCATAGTCTGACGCTGACGGGGCATGCGGCCGATGATCTGCTTGATGTCGGGCAGAAAGCCCATATCCAGCATCCGGTCGGCCTCGTCTAACACCAGAATCTGCAAGTCGCGAAAGCTTACGTTCTTGCGGCGCATGTGATCCATCAGGCGCCCCGGCGTGGCGACGACTATATCAACGCCTCGGCGCAGTTTGCCGGTTTGCTTTTTCATTCCGGCCCCGCCATACACAGAAACGCTGCGCAGTGAGGTGCGGGCGGTCAGTTTTCGAGTTTCCCCGGCGACCTGGATGGCCAACTCGCGGGTTGGCTCCAGCACCACGACGCGGGGATTCTTGGTCTTGGCTTGATCCCGCAGCAAGCGGTCCAGCGCTGGCAGAAGAAAGGCCAGCGTTTTACCGGTGCCTGTCTGGGCGCAACCCACGACATCGCGTTTCTGCAAACCAGGCGGGATGGCCTGTGTTTGGATAGGAGTGGTCTCCTCATATCCCAGGGCACTGATTGTCTTTGGTAAAGGCTTACTTAAATCTAACTCTGTGAAATGCATGAAACTCCTTTGAAGCTACTTAATTCACGCAGGTGTTTGACCTACGGGTTTGGGTTGACCTGGGTTGTCACAAAAAAACCGCCCCGATTGCGCGAATCGGAGCGGTATGAAATGCCAAACCGATTGACTTAACCAACGGTAAAGATTATACCAGCAAACGGAGTTTTTGTCAAAACAAGCAGCCGCTTGCCCAACTGACCATCTTGCAGTATACTTTAGGCAACTGAGACAACATCCATCACAGATATCAAATCCTGGAGACAGCTATGCTATTGGGCTTGGAGACTTTCAGCTATCATCTGGCCTTTGCCTACGGCAAGATGGACATCTTCGACTTCATTCAACGGACCGCTGAGCTTGGCCTTGATGGTGTCCAGATCAACGTAGAAGGACATGACCTAGCCCACCTGGGAAGTGACGACCCCGGATTTCTCCGCGAGGTTCGGGCCGCAATTGACAGTCTCGGCTTGTTCGTCGAGCTCGACACTTGTGACACGAATCCGGGCAATCTCATAAGAGTCCTCAACATCTGCAAAGCTCTGGGGGCGGACACAATGAGAGTCTACTCCAGCGTTGGAGGGGATATTCAGCAGGAGCTAGCGCAAGCTATCGAAGACTTTCGACAGGTCATCCCTGTCTGTGCCGAGTATGGGGTCAGAATCGCTTTTGAAAACCACGAGTTCGAATCGTCGCACGATGTGCTGGAAGTCGTGCGCAAGGTGAACAGCGAACACGTTGGCGCGCACATTGACACCGGGAACTCGATGATGGTCTGGGAAGACCCCATTGACGCGATCAAGGCCATGGCCCCTCACGCAGTCAGCACACACTTCAAGGACCACGCGGTGATTATGCTCGACAATCAACCCATGATTGTGGGCGTACCGTTGGGGAAAGGCAGCATTGATCTGGCCGAGGCTTATCGGATCCTTGCCGAAGAGTCCCCTCTCAATCGAATCAACATTGAAGTATGTTATGGCTACATCGCACCCTTCCGTTTACCCCAGGCCGAAGGTTACGGCGCAAGACTGGACCAAGGCAGCTTCCGTATCCACCAGCCTCCTTACGACCCCTCTGTGGTTGCCCCGCACATACTGCACTACCTGGACGGTGTGGCCGGACTGGAATCGTACGCCTGGCAAGACCTGGCCGAAATACCCAACTCAGAATCTGAACGCCGGGAGATCGTGACCCTACAGGACCAAGCAGTCGTTGAAAGTGTCGCTTACGTCAAGAGACTGAATGATTGAACGTCAATAAGGAGATAACGACAATGGACTACCGAAAGTTGCTGAAATGGGTGATCGGTTCTACATCACTCGCAGCCCTGTTATTATCAGCCTGCGGTGCGCCACAAGCCACTGCCGTCCCCACTACCGTTGCCAGTCCAAGCCCGGCAACGGAACAGACCCAGTTCACTGATCCCTTCGCCTATTGTGCAGCAGTAGGCACTATGGATACGCCGGATGCGCGATACACTGGCACCGATACACCCGAGGTGATCGTCAACGGCCTGAGGAAAGTGTTGGGGACGCCTGATGACGCCCCCATGGAACTGTTCGTGGCGGGGACCTTCTGGCGCTGCATGGACGGCGCGGTCTGGGCTTGCTTCGTCGGCGCCAATCTGCCCTGCACAGAGAAGGCGGACACCGGCCGCACCCCCACACCCGACATGGCGGATTTCTGCAAGGCAAATCCAAACTCCGACTTCATTCCAGCCTATGTCACGGGTCGCGCGACGGTCTACGAATGGCGCTGCAAGAACGATGCGCCTGAGATCGTCAAACAAATCGTCGAGCCGGACGCGCAAGGCTTTCAGTCGAACATCTGGTACGAGATCAGTCCGGGTGGCAACCCTTGATGCGTTTAGGACATGCGCCGAAGATTCACGGCTTGTGATCGAGTTCTGATATGACCACGATAGTTCACCCATTGGATTTCTACGCACAGCAGAGTTTCATGACCGATCCTGGCGTCCATGTCAGTTTGTTTTCTGAGTTGCCCGATGACATCCCCACGCTCTGCGAGGTGGTACAGGGGTTACTCATTCACCAGTACTGGGC
>CAZQDO010000186.1:0-10593 GCA_964592085.1 uncultured Anaerolineae bacterium
GCCATGCGGTGAGGGATGCGCTGAGGCGGTTGGAGAAGTGAACGAGCATCATGGACAAGAATCTCGCTTCATTGACGAGGAGATAGAGGTACGCTTTGCCCAAGAGCCTGGGCCGCCCACGTCTTTTGACTGGCAGGGCCGGGAGTACGAGATTGTGGAGATAGAGCAGCAGTACCGGCGGCTGGATTTCAAGCGGGCCTGGTGGCGTCGAAGGCATCGCGATCACTACCGCGTGAGGACGGACACGGAGCAGGTATTCGAGATCTATCACCATCGTGGGCCGGGGAAGCGCTATTGGGTGCTGTATAGGGAGTTTATCGTTTAGTGATGAAAGGGATTCACAATGAGTAAGAAAGCAAGAAAGCATAAAAGGCGCAAGATTGCTCGGCGCGTGCTGGCCCGTCCTCGCCTCGACGCCCTCTTCGACCGCCACGCGCGCGGCGAGCTGGACGACGACGGGCTGCAAGCCGGCCTGCAAAAGCTTATGACCGAGGTAGGCCATCGCCCACTGCTGGACGCGCTGGTCAAGCGAATGGAAGGCACGCCCGAGGCCGAGCGGGATACGCTGATGACCATCCTGCCACGCCTGCGCAGCCCCGAGGTAGTTGACTACCTCTGGCAGTTGGTGAAAAAGCCACGAGCGCTGTCGGTAGAAGCCAAGCTGACCACCCTGGTCATCCTGAAGGGGATGGGCGAGGACGTAGACATCAACGACCCCGGTCGGTATTTCTCTCCTCATGACATCAGGCCCGGCGATGTCAAGTCTGCGCAAGACATGTTCCGCCTGGGATTGCGCGGCTTGGCCCGCTCCCTGCGTAAATCACGCGACCCGGCCGAGGTGGAGGCCTTCATGCATCGCATCAATCAAGTGTCGGAGCAAGCCATTGGGGGCGAAGACATTCTGTTGGACATGGTGCAGGGCGCCAAGGCCGGGGCCACTGACCTGGAGGCCGATTTCCTGTGCGCGCTGGCCCACACCACACCTTTTCCCAAGGTGCAACAGGCCGCCGAGCGCGGCCTCGCCCGCCTGGCTGCGGCGGGTATCAAACCTGTCACCCGTGCCATCCTCGACCTGGGTCAGGATCGGTTCTACGCCGCCTACATGACCGATCCCGACCACCCCTGGCAGCAAAGCGTGACCGTCGCCTGGGAACGGGCCGGTGGTGTCATCCAGGCGCTGGTCTTTCTGATTGACTTTGGCTACCCGTGGCGTGGTGCGATCAAAGATATGTTCCCCACCCACGGCCTGACGCCCAGCCAGTTCCAGCGCGAGTTCGTTGAACGAGCTGAACGGCAAATGGGCATGCGGGTATATCGCGTGAGTCTGGCCCGCGCTCAGGCCACCATTGCCGCCGCTGTCGAAGCCAACCGGGCCTATGAAATAGCTCTGCCAAAAGAGTTCAACGAGGCAGCGCACCTCGTCGAGCGCTGGGTGCTGCACCCCCCTGCGTCCGCCATCGCCGCCGATTCCACAGACGACGAATTGGGCGACCGGCCACTGGTGCCCGACCGCAGTGGCCGGCCGGTCCTGGTGGACATGCGGGACCTCACACGCAGGGAGAGGCGCAGACGGAGATGAGAACGTGAGCAAGGTCGTCGTCCTTGATGCCAACGGCCAGCCACTCTCGCCCACCGCCACGGAGAAAGCACGGAAGCTCATCGCGCAGGGCAAGGCAGCACTGGTCAGTGAGGATCCTCTCACCATCCGGCTTCCCTACAGCGTGGAGTTGCCGCCGAAGCCAAAAGAGGTCGAAAGGGCAAGGCTAGGCGAGGGGAAGCGCATCCTCCTCCACATCTGCTGTGGGCCGTGCGGCACTTACACCATCGAGCGGCTGCGGGAGGAGGGATTCCAGGTCACGGGCTTCTGGTACAACCCCAACATCCACCCCTGGCAGGAGCACCAGCGGAGGCGGGAGAGCGCGCAGAAGTACGCCGAAGCAGTGGACTTGCCCGTGATCTGGTACGAGAAGTACGAGATGCCCCTCTACTTGCGGGCGGTGGTGGGACACGAGAGATTCAGAGAGCGCTGCCGCATCTGCTACCGTCTGCGGCTGGAGAAGACGGCGCGGGTGGCCGCCGAGAATGATTTTGATGCCTTCACCACCACCCTCCTCATCAGCCCCCACCAGGACCAGGCTCTGATCCGCCAGATCGGCGAAGAGGTGGCTGAGGTACGGGGGGTGGCGTTCTACTTCGAGAACTTCCGCCGTGGCTGGTCGGAGCGGGGGCGCCTCACCCACGAGCACGACCTTTATCGCCAGCAGTACTGCGGCTGCATCTACAGCGAGTGGGAGCGGTATGACGAGGCAATGAGGCAGTGAGGTGATAGAAATGCAAGGCTTCGAGACAATGGGCAAGACGCTCATCCTGATGGGGCTTTTCGTTTTGCTGGTGGGACTCGTCATGACCTTTGCCCCCAGGCTAAAGATCCCCTTCCTGAGTCGCCTGCCGGGCGACATCCGCATCGAACGAGAGGGGTTCAGCTTCTACTTCCCTGTCGTCACCTGTATCGTGTTCAGCGTTTTGCTGACCATCGTCCTGAACGTGATCAGCCGGCTGTTGGGTAGGTGATGCCGCTTGAGCTTTTTCACCATGAAAACCAGCGATTTCGACTACGATCTCCCCCAAGAGCTCATCGCCCAATCCCCCATCGAACCCCGTGACGCCTCACGGCTGATGGTGCTGGATCGCAGGACCGGGGCCATTGAGCACAGGACCTTTCACGACCTCGCCGATTACGTGGCAGCGGGCGATGTCCTGATCTGCAACCAGAGCCGCGTCATCCCAGCGCGATTGTTTGGGCACAAGGTGCCCACCGGCGGCAAGGTGGAGCTGCTGTTGGTGGCAAAGAGGGGGGAGCAGGTTTGGGAGGTGCTGACCAAGGGGCGGAAGGTGAGGGTGGGAACGCAAATAGAGTTGAATAACGATAAAGGGGAAGGACTAATAGGCAGGGTAGTCGGGCAGGCGGGAGATGGCACGAGGTTGATGGAGTTCCAATCGCCCATCGAGCCTCTTTTGGACGACCTGGGCGTCGTGCCTCTGCCTCCCTACATCCACGAACCCTTAGAGGAGCCAGAACGCTACCAGACCATCTACGCCAGGGTCAAGGGTTCGGTGGCTGCGCCTACCGCTGGCTTGCACTTCACGCCGCAATTGATGGAAGACCTGGAGGCCAAAGGGGTGGAGTTCGCCTTCGTCACCCTCCACATCGGACTGGATACCTTCCGCCCGGTGAGGACTGAGAACATCGAGGATCACCCCATGCACAGCGAGCATTGCCAGATCAGCCCACGGGTGGCCGAGCAAATAAACCACGCTAAAGCCCAGGGCAGGCGTATCATAGCTGTAGGAACCACCTCGGTCAGGGTGCTGGAAACGGCCGTCCATAACCCGGAACCTGAAACCTGGAACTTGAAACCTTTCACCGGTTGGACCAACCTCTTCATCTACCCCGGCTACCCGTTCCGCGCCGTAGATGCCCTGATCACCAATTTCCACCTGCCCCACTCGACCCTTTTGATGCTGGTGGCGGCTTTCGCTGGCAAGGAGTTGATTGATCAGGCATACCAGGAAGCCATCCAGAGAAAATATCGCTTTTACAGCTTTGGGGACGCGATGCTGATACTGTGATCGTGGTTTGGCAAATCCAGATTTCTGAGATATAATGGGCAATGAGGAATTGAAGGCCGCAACCCCCAATTTGATTTTATGCAAACTTGTGATATAATATACTCAACGGTTTCTCTACTGTGCTATCCATTTGGAAGGAGTTGATCATGCTAAAAAAGGTTGAAGACTTTCTGAATTACTTGTCTTTGGAGAAAGGCTCTCCACACAATACCCTGATTGCCTACCGGAACGACCTAACCCAGCTCACAACATTCATAAACGGCTGGGATAAAGCCGAGGTCAAGTCTTGGAATGAGGTAGACAAAGACATCATCCTCGCCTACATCTTGCACCTCAAAGAACGAGAATACGCCACCTCTACTGTGGCCCGTAAGGTAGCGGCCGCTAAATCGTTCTTTCATTTCCTGATGGCGGAGGAGTTGATCGAGGATGACCCCACGGCTACCCTGGACTCGCCTAAGGTGAAAAAGCGATTGCCCAAAGCCATCTCGGTCGAGGACGTTGAGCGCTTGCTAGCCGAACCTGCCAAGCACTCGACGCCCAAAGCACTGCGAGACAAGGCCATGCTCGAACTCATGTATGCCACCGGCATGCGGGCCACCGAGTTAGTGGAGTTGGACATAGACGACGTGAATCTGCCTTCGAGCAGTGTGCGCGTCATCGGCAAAGGCGACAAGGAAAGAATCATCCCCATATACGACCGCGCCGTCAAAGCTGTCGAAACCTATGTGCAAAAAGGACGGATCGCTCTCCTCAAGGACCCAGCCAAGAAGGCCCTCTTCCTAAACCCCCGGGGCGAGCGCCTCACCCGACAGGGTCTTTGGCTGATCATCAAGGACTACGTCGAGCAAGCAGGTCTGGACCCCGACATCACTCCCCATACCCTCCGCCACTCCTTTGCCACCCACATGCTAGAGAGCAAAGAAGCTACCCTGTTGGACGTTCAGCAGTTTCTGGGACACGCCAACATCTCGACCACTCAGGTCTACACCCGCGTCACCAGCAAGCACAAGCGCCAGGTCTATGACGAGGCCCACCCGAGAGCAAAGTAGCTGAGCGAGAGGGCTTTCGCTTTAGTTAACCAGACCAGGCCACTTCACCAACGAGGAGGCATTGATGGCCGAATTCTTCACTCGCAAGGAGTTTGCAGAGGCAGCCGACTTCATCCGCAGCCGCACGAACCACGAACCGACCATTGGCTTGATTCTGGGCACAGGACTGAATCCTCTCGCCGACGAGGTGCAGAGAGCCGATGTGATTCCCTACAGCGAGATCCCACACTTTCCAGTTTCCACTATTGAGGGTCACGTTGGGCGATTGGTCATTGGGAAATTGGAGGGCCAGGAGGTCCTCATCATGCAAGGTCGCGTTCATCATTACGAGGGCTATTCCCCACAACACACCGTTCTGCCCATCCGGGCGATGCAGCTTTTGGGCATCCGTACCCTTATGGTAACCAACGCGGCTGGCGGTCTAAACCCTGCTTTCAAAGCCGGCGACTTGATGCTCATCACTGATCACATCAACCTGATTGGCATGGCTGGTCTCAACCCCTTACGCGGCCCCAACGACCCTGAGCTGGGACCCCGCTTCGTTGACATGTCCCAGGCCTACGATGTAAAGCTGCGGGAGATGGCCCTGCGGGTGGCCCAGGACTTGGGTATTACTCTCCATCAAGGTGTGTACATCTGCCTGGCTGGCCCGTCTTTTGAAACTCCCGCCGACTTGAAGTTTCTTCGTCTCATCGGCGTTGATGCCGTGGGCATGTCCACTGTGCCCGAGGTGAGCGTCGCCCGCCACGCGGGCATTCGGGTGCTGGGCATCTCTGGAATCAGCAACGTGGCAGTCATAGAACCAGCGGGAGAAAGCAAGGCCGTCCACGAGGAGGTTCTGGAGACGGGCAAGATCCTCGTGCCCAGGCTCACCGCGCTGCTCAAGGGCGTAATCCGCTTGCTGGCCAATGAGGGAGGCTCCTAAGTCAATGACGACGCTAGTGAAGCTGGTTTCTGAATACTACATTTGGCTGATCGGTGCCTGCGTCCTGGGCATTCTGTTTTACATCGGAAGGGCCATCATGGCCCACCGGGAAAAGACCAGGGCGATTTTTACTCTGGAGAAAGAATCGGCCTCCAGCACCAGGATTCGCTCCATAGGCATGGCTTTCGTCTTCGTGGTCTTAGCCGCCACGTTCTATTTCATAGCCACTTACTTGGAGCCCAGTCTGGATCTCGAGACCGAAGCCGAGCCCACGCCAACCGTCTTGCTGCAGCCGACACCCAGTCCAACCACAGGGCCGCCTACCATCACACCTACGCCCCGTCCCACACGGACTCCTCGCCCAACCTCGACGCCGGAGGCATCTCCCACTCCTCTCACCCCCACGCCCCAACCCGTCGTCTTGCCCAATTGCCCCGATTCCAGAGCCAGGCTCACCCATCCTACGGTGAACGCTGTCCTGAAAGGGTCTGTGGAATTCAGAGGCACGGCAAACATTGATAATTTCCAATTCTACAAGCTCGAATTGAAGGGGGAAGCCACTTCCGGAGGATGGCAGACCATCTTTACCGAGAATACGCCAGTAACCGATGGGGTTTTGGGATTCTGGGACACTTCAGCCCTTCCCGCCGGCGCTTATGCTTTCCGCCTGGTTGTGGTGGACAAAACGGGCAACTACCCAATAGAGCCCTGTGAAGTGAATGTGACTGTCGAACACTGATGATTACTGAGAGAATACCTCCTGAAGGAGAAAGGGAAATGGAACAGAAAGTCAAAGCATACCTTCCCTGGATTACGGCGGTGGTTGCCTTGTTCCTGCTGATCGCTCTGGTGATAGTGGGTCTCCTGAGCAACCGGGGGATTTCCGCCAATCGTGCGAACGCAGAGAAGCTAGCCGCCGAGATGGATCGTCTCAATGATGACATTGCGCAGGCGGGAGCTGAGATAACTGAACTCCAGGCGGAGATAGAGAAGGCAAATACAGAGGAGGCCCTTCTTCGGGAGGACCTGCGCGAAGACTTGACAGAAGACATCTCCACCAATGCCGACCGGCTCCAGGAGGAGACCACCCAAGCCAAGCTCCAGGTATTGCTCCTCAAGGCTTCGGCAAAGGCATTGAAAGCACGGATTCACCTGGCCGAGAAAGAAGTGGGCCTCGCTGAACGGGATCTGGCGGAGTGCGATGCTACCCTGGAAGCAGCGATAGCTCTGGTCAATGAGAAAGACAAGATTGCTCTCCAGGAGATAAGAACGAGCATCACCGAGCTGAAGGAGAGCATTGAGGCTCGCACCTTTCCCATCGCTACCCTGGAGATCGTGAGCGATAAGATAGACGCCCTCATCGGCAAGTAGACCAGGCCAGGTGCAACGCACTTTGTAAGTGCGTTGCACCTGTGAGCATCCATGACCGTAACGAAACTGCCCAGGGCCAAAGGCCCTGGGCAGTTTGTGTTATATTTGCAGCTCCCTCCAAACCCTGGCCCATTCCTCAATGCTCAAAGTCTGGGCTCGGCGCCTGGGGTTGACACCGGCTTGGCTCAATGCCTGGGCTACCTCACTGGCCGGAAGATCCAACTCGGCCGCCAGGGCGTTGCGAAGCTGCTTCCGCTTTTGAGCGAAGCCCGCTCGCACGACCTCGAAGAAGCCGTGTCCTGAGCCTGTCGAAGGGCTGTCGGCGTCATCCACTTCGACCACGGGATAGCCGTCCAGATCAATGCGCACCACCGCCGAATCCACCTGGGGAGAGGGGTAAAAGGCGCCGGCTTTGATACGGGCCACAATGCGAGGTCGCCCATAGAACTGAACGCTCACCGCCAGCAGGCTCATATCGCCGGGCTGAGCAACGATGCGCCGTGCCACTTCTAGCTGAACGGTCACTACCATCAGCCTGGGCCGGACCTCAGCGGTGAGCAGGTGGCGGAGGACGGCAGAGGTGATGTAGTAAGGGAGGTTAGCCACGACTTTGTAGCGGGAGCCGTCCCCTTGCTGCTCAAGCAGATCGGCCGGGTTTAGCTCCAGGATGTCGCCGTGGATGATCTGGACATTGGGTAGATTGGTCAGGGTTTGCTTGAGCACCTCCACCAGGCGTTGATCCAGCTCAACGGCCACTACCCGCCCCGCCTCCGCTGCCAGAAGACGAGTCAACGTGCCCAGCCCCGGCCCGATCTCCAGGACGATGTCCTCAGGTTTCAGTTCGGCCGCGTCAATGATGCGCTGCAATGCCCGCTGATCGGTCAAGAAATTCTGACCCAGGCTTTTCCTGGGCTGTATGTCAAACTCCCTCAAAAGTCTCCGCACATTCATCATCATTCTGCTACTTCAGTGGTTAAACAAATAGGTGCAACGCACTTTCTGCAATGCGTTGCACCTTAGCTTGAGCATCGCCCGGCTTCATCAGCGTTCTCTGGGCCAGTTGGGCAATACCCACCGGATCTGATTCGTCGCCGGCAGTGGGGTCAGGAGATAGACATCAACCCACTCGTACCACAGCTCGAGTTCGTCCTCTTCGTAACCAAGATCAACGTGCCGGCCTCGGATTTTGCCGCCGGTATCGGCAGCCACCCCCGTGCCGTAGCCGGGCACGTACATTTCCGTCTCCAGGTTGATCACCTGGGGGTCAACGGCCACGATGCCCCCCCTCATTTCCCAGCCCAGGCGGGTGATGCCGTACTGGGGATGGTCGCGGCTCTTGCCCGAGGTAGCCGCCGTATACGATGTGGCTAGTACCCGGAGCTTGCGCCAATATGTAAGGTCGCCGTCAGGAGTCTCTAGTTCCCGCAGGACGATCTTGGTGCCGTAGGCGATGACCTTGTTCGTTGGCTCATGGTCTACCCACTCGGCCTCCAGGGCGCGCGTTGTCTCCTGGCCATCCTCGTAGACAACGTGGATGCGCCGCTTGGTCACTCCGTCCTCGCCCTCCTGATCGAGGCGCTGATGATCCAACTCCAGATTGGGGTCGGGCTGCCAGGCTGTCTTGAAAGAGATGGGCTCCTGCTCAATGAGCGTTTCTTCCTTCACCCGCACCACACGAATGGTCGCATCGCCGATGAGGGGAGTGTCCAGGCTTGGCATGGTATAGTCCTTGCCCAGCAGAGTCACCCCTTCTTGAGCCAGAGCCTCAGACACTGTCTCTCCCAAAGTGCGCGTTCTAATAAACTGGCCATCTACTTGAATGGTTGCTGGCTTAGAGCGATGGATGGAAACCTGCATCCCCGCTGAGACAGGGCTGCCCAGGCTGGGCTCAATTTGGTCGCCCAGGTAGAGGCTGATCCCCTCTTTGCGCAAAGCCTCGCCCACCGTAGCTTCGGTGGTGTAAAGCGTGGTGAGGCTGCCACTGTTGCTAATATAAACGGGTACTGCCCGCTGGATTGCCACGTGCAGGGGAGTGTCTTCATCCTGGCCATTCCAATCCCTATTGCCGCTGCGGCTGCTGACAAGCCGGCTGACTGGGTTACAACTGGGTAGACTGGCCGTCAGGCTCGCCTCCCGCCCAGCTATGGTAACTCTGTCACGAGGCTGGAGAGTCACACCCAACTCTTGCAGTAGGTCGTTCAAAGTTTGGCTGTGGGTCTGCGTCTCAATGGTGCGGTCATCAACCTGGACGGTGGCTGACCTGGCCCGTTGGACGGAAATCACGTCTCCATCCGCGATGGAGGTCTCCAGTCCTGGCGAGACGATGTCCTTTGGATGGATCTCCAGACCGGCCTCTTCCAGAAGGGCTTCCACCGAGGCCTGGTGAGTATGGAAGGGCTCAAGGTAGCCATCCACCATGAGGATCACCTGGGTTTGCGTCTGGAGATACCCGACCGTGAGGACGCCGACCAGGCTCAGCATCACAGTCAGTGCTACGAGCTCTTTTCGAGGTCGCCAGCGTGCTATGCTCTTGATGAAACTGCCCCATCCAAGAGATTCAGGTTGGGGTTGGATGCTCTCCTCTAACAAGCGTCCTCCACGATCTCGGAACCCGAAGCTTAGAGTCTGCTTCTGCACCCGTCCCTGGGTGCGGAAATCGGCCCGGGGACGGGCCTCAGAGCGGGGTCTCGGAACCCGAAGCTTAGCCGCCGAAGCTCCTGTCGGCCAATTCTCCTCTCATACGACAAAGGGGCGAGCCTTGAACCCCCGCCCCTGCTTTTGGTCAAAGCTGGTCGTGCACCTCCTGTCGAATCGGGCTTCCCAGCTTACCGAGGCCAGCCAGCTCCAGCCAGGCTACCCTGCGGCACCCAGGAGTTGCTACTTACCGCTGCTTCCTTCCGGACCTGACGGGGTTCGTAGGCTCCCGCCGCGCAGGACCCAACCTTCAATGCCACTTAACCACGGCAGTCCTAGAAAACACCGACCCTCGAGGAGGAATTCGACCCCGCTATAGCGGATTGCGGGTACAGGGCACCGCTAGCTCCCCGTCTAGCACGACCGTGAATATGGTACCCCAGAAATATCAAAAAGTCAAATGGCGGAGAGGGTGGGATTCGAACCCACGGAGCATTTCTGCTCACACGCTCTCCAGGCGTGCGCATTAGGCCAGACTATGCTACCTCTCCGTGCTAACCAACTGGGCGGGTCATTTATGGCGGGAGGGGTGGGATTCGAACCCACGGTGGAGTTGCCCCCACAACGGTTTTCGAGACCGTCCCGATCGTCCACTCCGGCACCCTCCCCGACCCTGTAAGATTATAGCACAGACCAACCAAAGAAGCAAACTGTTTGTTAAGGTTAACGAAAGGGTGTATAATCAGATCAGGAGAGAGTGAAAGCATGGCGTTGCGAAACTGGCGTTTTTTGCTGTTGATCTCGATAATAACCCTGCTCGTGGTGGGTGGTGTCTTGTATGCCTGGCTCATCGCTGATCTTCCCTCCTTCCACGATCTGTATGGCCAGGCTATCGCGCCCACTACGAAGATCTATGACCGTCATGGTCGTCTCCTTTATGAGATCCTTGATCCCCACCTTGGCAAACACACTCCCTTGCCC
>CAZQDO010000187.1:0-10576 GCA_964592085.1 uncultured Anaerolineae bacterium
GCTACGATGGGTTGAGGCATGCCCCAAAATCTTTTGATCATCGTCTCGGGATCTCCCGGCGCTGGCAAGACAACTTTGGCCAGGAGAATTGCCAGAGAACTTGGCCTGCCACTGCTGGCTAGAGATGACATAAAGGAACTCCTGTTTGATACGCTTGGCTGGTCAGATCGCCAATGGTCCAGGAAGTTGGGCCTGGCCAGTTGGAGGGTGCTCTACCATCTGTTGGAGGAGCTACTGAAGGCGAATCAATCCTTGGTTGTGGAGAGCAACTTCCGCAAAGAGTTTGCTAGCAAGGAGCTTGGGGCATTACAGCGCAAGTATCGTTTTGAGACAGTTCAGGTATTATGCCGAGCGGATGGCGAAGTCTTGCTCGAAAGGTTCAAGCAGCGCGCCGAGTCGGGGGAGAGACATCCAGGCCACGTTGACCATCTGAACTACGACGAATTCGAAGCCGTCCTACGCCAGGGCGGCTGGGATGTGTTGGAGATTGATGGGCGAGTTGTGACTGTAGATACAACGGATTTCGCGGCGATGGACTATGGTCAGATAGTCAATGACATCCAGCCGGAACCAGCTTATCAAACCAAGGAGGACGCACATGTCACTGACTCACATGCGAATCAAGGAATTGTTGGATGAGAATCGCCGCCATGTGTGCGATGGCTATGGACGGGACCGCGTCTGCGTCAGGATTGCCGCCATTGCTGAGCTGCCTTCCCGCTTCGGGGACTTCCACGTCGTGGCCTTCTACAACAACCGCGACGACAAAGAACACGCCGCGTTCGTCCACGGCGACGTGTGCGATGGCGAAAACGTCCTCGTGCGGTTGCACTCCGAATGTGCAACGGGCGATGCCATCGGTTCGCTGCGCTGCGATTGCCGAGACCAGTTAGAAGCCGCGTTGAAGAGGGTGGGAGAGGCGGATAAGGGAATCGTGCTCTACATGCGGCAAGAGGGACGCGGTATTGGCTTTATCAACAAGATACGCGCCTATGGGCTACAGGATCATGGCTACGACACCGTCGAGGCGAACATTGCGCTGGGCTTTCGCGACGATGAGCGCGAGTACAGTGTGGCTGCGCACATGCTCAATTCCCTGAAGGTCAAATCTATTCGCCTGATGACCAACAATCCACGCAAAATCGCTGATCTGACCCAGCATGGCATCGTGGTCACTGAGCGGGTGCCGCTCGTCATCCCGCCCAATCCCCACAACCGGTTCTACCTGGAGACCAAAGCCACGAAATCGGGCCATCTGATGGATTGGGCTGGCAAGGAGCGTCTCCTGGAGCAGAGCGACCGCCCGATTGTGGAGGGGATGACGGCTGAGCAGGTTGCGGCCCTGGAGGATTATCAGGAGAGTTAGCATGACAAAGCTGTACTAGAGAAACGAAAACAAGACTCGGTAGATCCAAATTCTGAAGCAGCGCGGGCTCCCACGCCCGCCGGCCGGCGGCATGGGAGCCGCCTCTGCTGGAAGCCTTGGATTTACTGAGACTAAGGAGCTTACGATGACGACCAGACCTAAGGTTGCTGTGCTGCGCACGCAGCCGGAGACAGTGCTGAAAGACTATCAGCGATTGTTTGAGTTGGCTGGCGGTGCGCAGGCGCTTGACTCCAACGCGACCACCATTCTCAAGGACAACATCTCGTGGCACTTCCCCATGCCCAGTGCCAATACCACCCCCTGGCAACTGGAGGGCACGATACTGGGGCTGCACCGGGCCGGGTTCTCCGACCTGGTCTGTGTGCACAACAAGACGGTGGTCACCAACCCCTTCAAAGGGGCGAATCTGAATGGCTACGTTCCGATTCTTCGGCACTACGACATCCCGGTGCTGTACAACTTCAGAGACGAGGACATGGCCTGGGTGCCCTACCAGCTCCAGGCGGAGATGCTGATCCTCGATCACATCTATCCCAAAGGTATCCATCTGCCGGATTACTTCTTTGGCAAGAACATCGTTCATCTGCCGACCGTCAAATGCCACATGTACACGACGACCACCGGGGCGGTGAAAAACGCCTTCGGCGGGTTGCTCAGCAAATACCGCCATTACACCCACTCATGGATTCACGAGACCCTGGTGGACCTGCTGGCAATTCAGCAGGAGATCCACCCTGGCATCTTTGCCGTGATGGACGGCACCACGGTTGGCAATGGCCCTGGCCCTCGCACCATGGAGCCAGTGGTCAAAAACGTCATCCTGGCCTCCGCCGACCAGGTAGCCATTGACGCCGTGGCCGCCAGGTTGATGGGCTTCGATCCCCTCAGCATAGACTACATTCGGCTGGCCCACGAGCGCGGCCTGGGCGTGGGCGACGTGCGCCAGATCGAGCTGGTGGGCGATGACGTGTCAGGGGAGGACTGGGGGTTTGAGGTGGGCTACAACCTTCACCGTTTCCTGGCCTGGATGGCGTGGTTCGGCCCGACGAAGTTTTTGCAGAAGCTCGTCTGTCGCACCCCGCTAGTAGCCATCCCCACCCTCATATCGGCGGTCAACCACGACTACATCCACTGGCCGTTCAAGGAAAGGCACATCTACGAGGACTGGCGGGCCAACACCCGCTGGGGCCAGTTGTTCCAGCGGTACCAGCAGAAAGGGCATCTGGACTGAGGAGTAGACAAAGTGAGCGACATGGACATCACCCAGTTCAAGCAACAAGCTGGCCGGTACGCCGTGGATTTCGTGGAATCGGGGATGGTGGTGGGCCTGGGCCACGGCAGCACGGCCATCTTTGCCGTGCGCCGAATCGCCGAGTTGCTGCACGAGGGCAAACTCCAGGCCATCCTCGGCGTGCCGTGTTCCCGTCAGGTCGAAGAGGATGCGCGGCAACTGGGCATCCCGCTGACCACCCTGGACGAGCATCCCGTTGTTGATCTGACCATTGACGGCGCGGACGAAGTGGATCCCGACCTGAACGTGATCAAGGGCGGCGGTGGCGCGCTCCTGCGAGAGAAAATCGTCGCCCAGGCCAGCCGACGCGAGATCATCGTGGTGGACGAGTCCAAGCTCTCGCCCGCGCTGGGCACCCATTGGCCCGTGCCGGTGGAGGTAGCCCCTTTCGGCTGGCACTCGCAAGCCGCTTACCTGGAATCGCTGGGTGCGCGGCCAGTCATGCGCCTGAGCAGTGACGGCGCGCCGTTCAAGACCGACCAGGGCAACCTGATCCTGGACTGCCCCTTTGGTCCGATCCCAGACCCAGCCCGACTGGCGGCCCGGCTGAGCGAACGCGCCGGCATCGTGGAACACGGACTATTCTTGAGGCTAGCGACAGACGTGATCGTGGCGGGTGTTGGGGGAGTTCGGCATCTCAAACGTAAAATGTAGAACGTGTTGCGTGTTACGTGCTGCGTGCGGGAGGTCCCAATGACTTATGAGGAGTGGCTGGCTTCTGTTCCGCCGGAACTGACCGACGACCCACTCTGGCGGATGGAGGTCTACCGGTTCGCTCTCTTTGCCAGCGATTTGGCGTGGCGCGACGTATCCAGATTAGCTCAGGATAAGCGCACCGTCAGTCTGTCTGATCAACTGTACCGGTCTGTTGGTTCCATCAGTGCCAATACCGCCGAAGGTTATAGTCGTCGCTCCGGCAAAGACCAGGCCAGGTTCTACGAGTATGCCCTGGGCTCAGCGCGCGAGGCCCGCGTCTGGTATTACCAGGGACGCCATATCCTGTCGGGAACTGTTGCCATGCATCGTATCAAATTGATGACCAGAATCATTCGCCTGCTGCTCACTATCATCCCTGCCAGGCGCGGCTACAAACTGGCGGAGGAACGAGCATCCTACGACACAAACACCATGGCCTTGTTCGATAACCCTCCCTTGCCATAGACACGCAACACGCAGCACGCAACACATTGAAGCCCTGGGTGATTCATTCATCCATCATCATAAGGAGAGTTCAATGACCATAATCGAAGCCTCTATCCTATCAGCCGATTTTGCGCGGCTGGGTGCGCAAGCCCGCGAGGCCGAAGCCGCTGGGGTTGACGCCATTCAGGTAGACGTGATGGACGGGAGCTTTGTCCCGCCGATCACCTTCGGGGCGGGCGTGGTGCGGGCGCTGCGTCGGCTGGTGAGCGTGCCGCTGGACGTGCATCTGATGATCGTCGAGCCGGAGCGGCACCTGGAAACATTTGCGGAAGCCGGAGCAGACCGCCTGATCGTGCACCAGGAAACCTGTCCGCATCTCCACCTCGTGCTGCACCGCATCCGCAAGCTTGATATTGAGGCAGGCGTGGCCATCAATCCGGGCACCCCCCTGAGCGTGTTGGAAGAGGTACTGGACCTGACCGACCTGATCCAGGTGATGACGGTCAATCCGGGCTGGGGTGGGCAGCCATTTATTCACAGCCAACTGGACAAGATTCGCCGCCTGCGGCGTATGCTGGACGAGCGTGGGCTGGATACACCCATCGGGGTGGACGGCGGGATCAGTCCGATCACTGCGCCGCTGGTAGTAAGCGCCGGGGCGACGATGCTGGTGGCTGGATCGAGCATCTACAACGACCGGGCGTCGGTGGCGGAGAACGTGGCGGCGTTAAGAGAGAGTGTGACGTGAAAAGGTGAGGGATCATGGACCAAGCAACCGCTGGCCCTCCTGCCACCATCGTCATCTTCGGCGCATCCGGCGACCTGACGCAGCGCAAGCTGGTGCCGGCCCTGCATACCCTGGCCTGTGGGGGACTCTTGGCCCCGGCCACCCGCATCATCGGCGTGGCTCGCACTCCCCTCTCTGACCAGGCTTTCCGCGACCGGCTTCGTGGGGGCGTAGACGAATATGCCCGCATTAAGCTCACTCCGGGAATCTGCGAGATGTGGGACCGTTTCGCGGAACGCTACTCGTACCTGGCGGGGAGATATGATGACCCCGAGACCTATCGCCACCTGGCGGAACGGCTGGCTCGGCTCGACGCTGAGTTCGGCACCCAGGACAACGTTATCTTCTATCTGGCCACTCCTCCTGTTCTATACCCGGTGATCGTCGAACAGTTGGGACGGGGCGGTCTGAATCGTGGCGCATCGGGCTGGCGGCGTATTATTGTCGAAAAGCCCTTCGGGCACGATTCGCAGAGCGCGCGCCGGCTCAATGAGCAGGTGCACGCCGTGTTTGACGAAAGCCAGGTCTACCGCATTGACCACTATCTGGGCAAGGACACAGTACAGAACATCCTGACCTTTCGCTTCGCCAACACCATCTACGAGCCAGTGTGGAATCGCAACTACGTGGACGACGTGCAGATCACCGTGACCGAAAGCGTGGACGTGGGTCGTCGCGCTGGTTACTACGATCAGGCCGGCGTGCTACGCGACATGTTCCAGAATCACATGCTGCAGTTGCTCACCCTCACGGCCATGGAGCCGCCAGCGTCCTTCAGCGCCAAGGCGCTGCGTGACGAAAAGGTCAAAGTGTTGACCGCTGCACGGCCCATTGCCTTGACCGACACGGTGCGTGCTCAGTACCAGGGCTATCGTCAGACGCCTGGCGTCGCACCCGATTCGCAGACGCCCACCTACGCCGCGCTCAAGTTGTTCGTGGACAACTGGCGCTGGCAGGGTGTGCCCTTCTACCTGCGCTCCGGCAAGGCGCTGGCCGAAAAAGTCACCGAAGTCATCATCGAATTCAATCGCCCGCCGCACGTGATGTTCGACCTGTCGCCAGGCCAGGAGTTCACCCCCAACATCCTCTCCATGGGTATCCAGCCCGACGAGGGGATCCATTTCAAGTTCCAGGCCAAGGTGCCCGGGTCGGCCCAGGAGATGCGTTTGGTAGACATGGCGTTTCACTATCGTCCTACCTTTGGCATAGAGAGACTGCCCGATGCCTACGAGCGGCTGCTACTGGATACGCTGCAAGGCGATGCTTCGCTCTTTGCCCGCAGTGATGAGATCGAGCTGGCCTGGCGGCTGATGGATCCCGTCGTACGGGGGTGGGGGGAGTCGCCGGATGCACTGCCCCTGACCACTTACGAGCAGGGCAGTTTGGGGCCGACCGAGGCCGATGAGCTTATGGCCCGAGACGGCCGTCTGTGGCGTCAAGTCTGCACCTGGTCTGGGGACGAGTGATGGCTGAAATCAAGGTCTATCTGGATGCTGACCGCCTGGCGCACACGGCAGCGGAACATCTCGCTACTCTGGCCATGGAGGCGATAGCAACTCGTGGGCAGTTTGCAGTGGCGTTGTCGGGCGGCTCGACGCCTCGTGCCACCTTCGGCCTGTTGGCTACGGAGGAATTCACCGCCTGTGTTGATTGGCCGCGCGTCCACGTCTTCTGGAGCGACGAGCGCTGCGTTCCGCCCGACGATCCTGACAGCAACTATTGGATGGCCCGTGAAACGCTGCTCGACCACGTGCCCCTGCCGGCACACAATGTTCATCGCGTCCGAGGCGAGATGGCCCCAGAGGCAGCCGCCCATACCTACGCGGCCGAATTGCGTGCTTTCTTTGGCACACAGTGGCCCTCTTTCGACCTGGTGCTGCTGGGGATGGGGAACGACGGCCACACCGCCTCTCTGTTTCCTGGCTCGGCGGCCTTGCACGAAGATACGCGAGCGGTGGTTGCAGTGACAGCCCATTATGAAGACCGTCCAGCGCACCGGGTGACGCTCACTCTACCGGCCATCAATTCTGCCCGGCAGGTGGTCTTTCTGGTGGCTGGTGCTGCCAAAGCGGAGACATTGCAGGCCGTGTTGGAAGGTCCGGCTGATCGCTTCCCGGCGCAATTCATCCGTCCCACATCGGGACAACTCACCTGGCTGGTAGATAGTGCGGCTGCCAGCAGGGTGAAGGGAAAGTATGATGCAGCGCTCTGATGGGTCACCAGGAACCCTCACGCTCATAGGCTCGGGGGAAATATCGCCGTCCATGAGCAAGGTGCATCGCACGCTGATGGCCAGGATCGCCGGGCCGGTACGGGCCGTGTTCCTCGATACACCGGCTGGCTTTGAGCTCAACGCCGATCAGATCTCGTCCAGGGCTGTGCAGTACTTCAAGAAGCGCTTCAACGTAGACCTCGCTGTGGCTTCATTCAAAGGAGCTGCTACGGCCACACCAGCCGACATGGAGAACACCTTGCGCAAGCTCCAGTGGGCCAACTACATCTTTGCTGGTCCCGGCAGCCCGACCTACGCCATCCGCAATTGGCAGAATACGCCGATCCGAGAGGCGCTGGCTCGGCGACTGGTGGGCGGCGCACACCTGGTTTTTGCCAGCGCAGCAGCCATCGCCATGGGGCGTCATGCGCTGCCGGTGTACGAGATCTACAAGGTCGGTCAAGATCCCCACAGGGTCGAGGGGTTGAACCTGCTGGGGCCTTATGGTCTTAAACTGGCTATCGTCACCCACTGGAACAACACAGAGGGAGGGACTTACGATACCCGTTACTGCTACATGGGCGAGCCCCGGCTGCGGCTTCTTGAAGAGCGCCTGCCCGATTCAGCCACCATCCTGGGGATAGACGAGCACACGGCCTGCATCGTAGATCTGGGGAGTAGGAAATGTCGGGTGATGGGTATTGGCCAGGTGACCATCCGACGCAAGGGGCGTGAAGTGACCTATGCCACAGGCACAGCCTTTGACCTGGATCAGCTCAAGGGAGCCGTCCCGACCGGGGAGGCGCCAGAAGCAGAAGGGCCGCTGAGCGAGGTCCTGGCGGACTTTGATTGGCCGGACGCTGTGGAGGATGAAACGGCGGGCGTAGCCCCCTTCATCGAGCTGCTCATCGGAGTGCGAGCGCAGCTCCGCCTGGCCGAGCAATGGGCGTTGGCGGACGAGATTCGCCAGCAGTTGTCCGAGTTGGGAATCATTTTGGAAGACGGCCCGACGGAGACGACCTGGAGAAGGGCTGATGCGGGCGACGCTGGAACGTGAGCTAACACGGGTGTTGAGTCACTACACCCTGGGTGAGTTGCGGGCCGCCCAGCGGGTCGAGCGGGGCTTTGTCAACGAAAACTGGGTGGTGGAAACGAGCAGCGGGCGTTACTTCGTGAAGCGTCGCCACCCCGACCTCCGCCGACCCGACCTCATCCGCGGCCAACACGACCTCATGGGGCAGCTCCGTCGGGCGGAATTCCCGGCTCCGGCCATCGTGCCCACCCTCAGCGGTGAGACCTTTTTGGCGCTGGATGGGGAGCTCTACGAGATCCACGAGTACATCGAGGGCGGGCCTTACGACCACGACCGGCCAGAGCACCTGGAGGCGGCTGCCTTGACGCTGGGCCGCTATCATGCTTGCGTCCAGGGCTTTGCGCCGCAGGCTCTGCGTGATCTGGGTAAACTGTACAGCCCGACCATCCTGAGCAGGAACCTGGCCAACCTCACTGAGGCATGGGAGCTTGACCGCGATCCCGACCTGGCGCAGATCGCCCATCAACTAGAAGCCCACGCGCTTGACCTGGCGACCCGTTTCGCTGGACACGATGCCCTTCCCCATCTGGTCATCCATGGCGATTACTACGCCGGCAACCTGCTATTCGACGGCGGCCGCATCGTCGGCGTCGTGGACTACGACAAGGTCCGTTGGCAGCCGCGGGTCGTGGAGCTGGCCGAGGCATTGATCTACTTCGCCTCACCCCGGCCGGGCCCCTTGCGGCACCTGGTCTATCCCGGTTTTCTCCAGTGGGAGCCGTTCGCTCGCTTCTGGCGCAGTTATGCCTGTGTGATCGTCCCGGACGAGCACGAGGGGCGCGCCCTGCCGGACTATATCCGCTGCGTCTGGCTATCCATCTCGCTCCAGCGTTTGCTGGAAAAAGGCTCTCGGCCGCCTGAGGCTCTGGATGCCCTGCGGGAGGTGCTGGCGTTGGGCGATTGGGCCGCAGCCAACGCTGAAAGGATGACGAGGTATGATTATTGAACTTCGTGCAAACAAAGGAACACTCGGCACCTCAAAGACGCGCGAATTTGACTGGGAGTGTTCCGTTATCAACACGAAAGTCAATAAGGCCATCATCTTCGATTTCGGGCGGGTCATCTCGGCCCAGAAACCGGCTTCCCTCTTTCGGGGCTACGAGGAGGATCTCGGCCTGACGCCCGGCCAGCTCAACCGCATCATGTTCGGCAGCGACGCATGGCAGGAGACGCTGGTCGGCCGCAAAACGGCTGATGACTACTGGCGCGAGATTGCACCTGCCCTCGGACTGTATACCCCTGAAGCGGTGAACGCCTTCCGCCGTCGTTACCACGCCGACGAAGCGATCAATACCGGGGTGGTAGACCTGATCCGCCGGCTGCACGGACATTACAAGTTGGCTGTCCTCTCCAACTCGCCGCCGGGATTGGCTCACTGGCTGGCCGATTGGGGGATCCTGTATCTATTCGACGTCGTCGTCTGCTCCGGAGACGAGGGCGTGGTCAAGCCCAACCCCGCCATCTTTGAGCTGGCGCTGGAGCGACTGGGCCTTGCACCCGAAGAGGCGATCTTTATTGACGACTATCCCGGCCACGTGGAGGCCGCCCGGTCGCTGGGTCTACACGGGATCCTCTTCACCACGGCTCAGGCGTTGGAGAGTGAGCTGGGTGACTTGCTCGTCAAACGTCAAACCCAGCACGCAATACGAACCAAAAGGGTCACTTCCCCCCTGGCAGGGGGAGCCTGCCCTGTGTCCTGTCGAAGGGGCATTGACTCGCTCAGTGAGAACTGATACACAAGGTGCTTTGCGCCTATCTGCATAGCGAAGTAGGTCTAGATAGTCAAAATGGTGCGAAGTGCTAGAATTTGCATAAATGGCCGGTGTATGCTATATTAAATGGTGATGGGGAGGAAACTCGCCAGGTGGCGAGGCACGTCTTATAAGCGCAGCGCACCTTCGGGTGTAGAGTTCGAGTCTCTTCCTCCCCGTTGTATTTTGACAACTGTAACAAAAATATTAACAAAAAAGTATTGACAAATATCACAGAGTGTGGTATAATATGTGTGCTTATAAGACGTGCGGATGAGAACCCTTGTCTGCAAGAGATGGCCGCCCCGCCCCCGCGAGAGCGGTCTTCTCTTTTTGGGGCACCCCGAAAATCTGGGGTGGGGTAGTAGGGGCAGAGGGTCAGTTGAACGCACGAACGAGGAATGGCTGGCGGAGTTGGACTGCGGGCTTAAGGAATAGATGACTGGTTGTGTTTTTATTTAGAGTCGCTGTCGTTATCTTCCGCCCGGAGTTCCATGACCGCCGTCCGAATACCCTGGGCGATATCTAAAAACGCTTCATCACGATTTTCCCAACTGGTCACCGGCTTGGCATCCGTGGGCAGGGCTTGGAGCCTGCCGAAAGGTGCACCCTTCCAATCGACTGGACGCAGGATGACAGGGATTACGAAAGCCTCCCCGGCCTCGTGCCGTTCCATCGCCCGCTTCACCTCAACGTCCCAGCAATAATCTGAAGCTACAAAATCCGAACTGACAAGCAGCAAAATCACACGGGCTGTATTCAGGTGCGTGTCAATCTGACCCTCCCAGTCCTTTCCTGCGCCAATCTTGCGGTCGTGCCAATTTGTGATCGCGCCCTCCCGCTCCAGCATTCTGAGGTGCTTCTCTAGCTCATCCCGCAGGTCTTCGTCTTCACGAGCGTACGCATAGAAGA
>CAZQDO010000188.1:0-10568 GCA_964592085.1 uncultured Anaerolineae bacterium
TTATCTTTTGAGGGAACAAACTGCTTTCGGTGATATTATACGTGAAGGAATGCGCAGATTTGTCTTGTTGGCAATACCGTGCTATAATTCTAGGCGAACACTGAGAGAAAATCACCTAAAGGGGGAAATATGTTCAGCCAGATAGGGCCAACTGAATTACTACTCATCTTCTTGATTATCCTTTTGCTCTTTGGAGCCAGTCGCCTTCGCGATGTGGGAGGCGCTCTGGGCGGAGCGATCCGCGATTTCCGAAGCGCTGTGTCGGGCACGGACGAAGAAAAAGGCAAGGAAGAGAAAGAAGTAGAAGAGGAGCAGGTATAGGCAAGCAGGACTGGAGTTTGGCTCCTGGGGGCAGGTAGCCAACAAAAGCTCTTTTGACCTTGTCACCCGCTACAGGAAGGGCGTCTCTACCCCGGTTTCGGATGGGGCAAAGACGCCCTTTGACAGCAATTTTGCGGTTATCGTTATTTTGAGCTCAACCTCCGGAGCTCTTCCTCAGTCGAGACCCTGCGCCGTTGTAAGCTGGCAATAGGCGCCTTGAGATTGAAAAGCCAGATCTTCTCGTTGAGCTCGTCTATCTGAGGAGCCAGGGAGTTCAGTCTCCTCTCCCAATAGACCTCGATCCAGGCCCGTTCTTCCTCGGCCTGATGGCCCGTCCGACCCTCCAGGGCAGCGACGGTTTCGTCATACCAGCGCTTGCTCCCAGCCAGTTGCTGACGGAGCCTCTTCAGCTCAGTTCGGATCTCCTGGTCAAGCTCGATCCACTCCGGAGCGAAACCCTGGCCCTGCAACAGATTGTAGGCCGTGCGCCAGGAAGGGTCGAGAAAGGGGTTCTCCGTGAGATCCAGCGGCTCCCCCTTGCCTGGCAGGTCATCGAATAGACCCTGCTTCTGAGCCTCCCTGATCTTTCGCTCCACCAGGCTGTCCCAACCAGCGATGGGTTCGGGCTGTTTCAGACTTTTGCCCTCTCCGGGCCACTCGTCGGATGGATCAGTCCCCTCGGCCTTTTGCTCCAGTGCATGGTTCTCTTCGATTGAGCTCATCTTTATCCCCAGAAGGTGCCAGGCACTTCCGAAAAAGCCGCCTGCTCTCAACGCCAAGAGCAAGTTGAAAATTCCTTACACCGTGAAATCCTCGGTGAAAGTGCCTGGCACCTGACTCGAATACGGAGGTCCTCTTCATGACGCGAATCATCTTAGTGCGACACGGTCAGACGGCGTGGAACGTCGGAACTGGATCTGGCGAGCGCTTTCGTGGGCGGATTGACCTGCCGCTGGACGATGCGGGACTGACCCAAGCTCGTGCCCTAGCCCAGTGCCTCGCCGATCACCCCATTGTCGCGGTCTACTCCAGTCCCTTGAAGCGGGCGATGGAAACGGCCCGGCCAACGGCTCAGCAGCTTGGCTTGCCGGTCCAGCCCTTGCCAGGCATCATGGACATCAACTACGGCGACTGGCAGGGTCTCTCTCGCCCAGAGGTTGCCACAGCTTATCCTGACCTCTACCAGCACTGGCTGGAGACACCCCACCGCGTCAAATTCCCCAACGGCGAGAGCCTGCGCCAGGTGCGCCTCCGAGGCATGGCCGCTCTGAAAGAGATCGTCGCCCGCCACGAGGAACAGGTCATCCTGTTGGTAGCCCATCAGGTGGTGAACAAGGTGCTAGTCTGCGCCATGCTTGGCCTGGACAATTCCCACTTCTGGCGCGTCCAGCAGGACAACGCCTGCATCAACGTCTTCGACTACAAAGATGGGATTTTCACGGCGGTACGGATCAACGACACCTGTCACCTGATCACTGGCCTTACTTGAGATACATCGCTCTGGCAAACTCGTCAACGAAACGCTTGTCGTTGGTCAGTTCGATGTACTCGACCTGGCGGGCGATTTCGGCGGCCTTCGCTCGTTGCTCTTTGGAAACGAGGGCCAGCTTGGCCCCCATGCCCGCCGCGTTGCCCACCTGGTTGAAGCGCTCCACACGAAGAGGCGGAAACATGCCAATGGTGATGGCACTGGACACATCAATGTAAGTGCCAAAGGCCCCCGCAATGATCACCTGGTCAACGTCCTCCTCGGACAGGCCAGCTTCGTCCAGCAGGATATTGACGCCCGCCCGAATGGCCCCCTTGGCTAGTTGGATCTCGCCCACGTCGCCTCGGGTGATGACCACTTCCCGACCACTCCCACCCTTCTCCGCCGACACCAGGACGAACTCTGGCCCGTGATCGGTGCGGCGCACGCGGGGGTGATCCGCCATGTTTCCCCTCTCGTCCAGCACTCCGAACTGGCGCAGTTGGGCCACGGCATCCAGCACGCCTGAGCCACAGAGTCCCACCGGTGGCGCGTCGCCGATGGTCTGGTATTCCACGCCAGAGTCCACGATACGCAATCGCTCGATGGCTCCCTCGGCGGCCCGCATGCCATCCCTGATGTGGGCCCCCTCGAAGGCCGGACCCGAGGCAGTGGAGCAAGAGATGAGCCGGCCATTGGCCCTCAGAACCACCTCGGTGTTGGTGCCGATGTCCAGCCCCAGTACCGTTCCCTCGGCCTCGCCAATCCCAGTGGAAAGAATCATAGCCACGTGGTCGGCCCCCACGAAGCCAGCGATATTGGGCAGCAGGTGGACGTAGCCGCCGGGGGTGATCTCCAGCCTCACCTCCCTGGCTTTCAAATCCAAAGCCTCACTGACTGCCGCCAGATAGGGCGCCAGACCCAGTTGTCTCACGGGAAGCCCGGCAAAAAGGTGATGCATGGCGGTGTTGCCCACCACCACTGCCTCCACGATCTCCTCGGGATGGCGGCCGCTCTCGGTGCAGAGGTCACGGGTCAGGTCGTTCACTGCACTGACGACGGCTGCCTGCAAAGTCGCCGCCTGCTCCTTTCCTTCCATAGCGTAGGCGATGCGGGCCATCACGTCCTCTCCGTAGGCAATCTGGGGATTCATGGCTCCCGCCGAGGCCAGCGTTCGGCCCGTCTTCAGCTCCACCAGATAGCCCGCCAGCTTGGTCGTGCCCACGTCAACGGCCAGACCGAGGAGTCCGCGCCCCAGCGGGCCGAAGGTGACTACCTCCTGGCCCCGCAAGCCCACCGTGCCTGCCCACCCCTCCTCCCTCAATCGGGTGGAAAGTAGGCGCATCAGTGCGAAGTCCACAGCCAGATCGCTCAGGCCCAGCGTCTCCGCCAGATGATGTCGCATTCGATCCAGGTCGGAGCGGATGTCCTCCCGCGTAGGTGGGGGGAGCCGGACGTCGTGACCCACCGCCACGGGGACGACGGGCACGGTCAGCTCCTGCCCTTCTACCTGGGTGCGCTGAGCGGCAATCAGCGATTGGGGCGGGATGTGGAGCTTGAGATCGCTCAGCACCTGGGCCTGGCAGGCCAGGCGATAGCCCCTGGCGACCTCGTCCGGGCTCAGCTTCTTCGCTTCCGTTTCGCTCAGTGGCGAGAGATGGCCTTCGAGAACCTGCACCTTGCAGCGACCGCAGGTGCCCTTTCCTCCACAGATGGAAACCAGGCCCACCCCGGCCTGCTGGGCGGCGGTCAATACAGAGATACCCCGGCCAACTCGCAACCGCCGACCGAGGGGTTCGAAATCAATTTGATAGGACATCCGGTTTTGGCCTCCAGTCGTCAGGATAGTGATCCATATGGGGCTATTATACCAGCATGAGGTGTAGAGGTCAACAATCGGAAGGCAATATAAAGAGGGCCAGCATTCTCGGGTTGGAATACTGGCCCCTATTCTGACTTCCGCTTTGAGAGGGTGGTGGTTAAGTGTAGGGATGTCAAGAGTTCTCGCGCAACTGGGCCACCCAGTCCAGCACAGACCCAATTACGAATAGACCTACGCCAATGATCAGAAGCCACCGGGCCAGCCATAGTACCTGCCCAGGCAGTGAAGGATAGCCAGCCAACAGCGTGGAAATCGAGATGGGTATGGGCAGGAGCGCAATTCCCAGCCCCAGAACGAAGGTTGTCACCGCGGCCTGCAAGATCCTGAGCGTTACTTTGTCGAGCGAGCCCTCCTCGCCATCTTCCATCGAACTGTGCTGGCACTTCCCTTTGAGTTTGTGTGATGTGACCCCTTTCTCGTCAATCACCAGATACCTGCAAGAGTCCACCATGTCCCCGTCGTCGTACAGCCGGGGGGTATCCTCGTCGGCTGCGGCCTCCCAGGGTTTGTGGGTATGCCCACATACGACCACACATTTGTTCGTCTCAGCGTGTCCGCTAGCGCCCCCGTGAATCCAACCAGTTACTTGGTTGTAACGCTCTCTTTCTTCCCTTGCCTTCTTTGCCTGTCGGTCCCACTTCCTCCAATCGGGTGAGCCCTTGTCTTGCTCTCTCTTCGCCTGCCACTTCTCTTGCGCTCTTTTCGCCTCTCGTTCCAACCATAGGGCCTTCCGTTTGATGCCAGCGGGATTCATCCTGCTCACCCACCAGTGCGTAAGCCTGCGAATCGGCCCTAGCGAGGCGATCGGGATTGTGAGGCGAGACAGCTTGCGAAGCCACTTCCAATCCAGGGCCCACTGGTCACCATGGACAAAATGATAGGTTGAGTCCCCAACATTCACAGCACAGACATCTCCCTTTTCTTTCCCATGAAACACCTCGAGATTTGGAAAGTTGAGATATGGATACTTCTTGGGGGCGATGACTTTGTCTATCCAGTAGATGGGATCGTGGTTGCCCTCAATGTAGATGAATTCGAGGCCGTGTCCTTTTAGTAGCTCCCCAAGCTGCTGGATGGCTCCGCCCTCGTCAGCGAAGCGTTTCCAAGGATAGTCTGCGAGGTCGAAGAGATCTCCAACCCCGATGACCAAGTCCGCCCCTCCCGCCTTTGCTTCTTCGATGAACCTCCTCACCGAGTCCTCCAGCCGATCAGGAGGGTTGTGCCAGTCGCTAGAACAGTATACTTTAAGATAGTCCTTCACCTTCGGCATTTCTCACACTCCTTTCCCCTGTTCGTGGTTCGCTGATTTCGGATACTCTCACTGAGATGTAAGGCCACCTTGACAAACCAGACTCCCGCTTCCGTGTCACGAGAAACAGGGTAGCGTCGCGCCATGAGGCCCTGTGTCAGGGAGGGAATCCAGGGACTGTGTCACCGCTTGCCCTTTGGGAACCATGAACCTGCACCACTTCACCTTCGATCAGGTGATGACCAGGTGGATACGCTGGTGGCCGGCGTGCAAACGGGCGTTGGCGGAGGTGGAGTAGGTCATCGGAACCCGCGTAAGCGGTGATCGGAAGTGAACAGCCCCGGCCTGGAGGTATCCCCGGCTGGGGAATTCTATTTAGCGAAGACCGATCAACGAAGGGGAGCGAACAAGCACATGAGGGGGCGATCGGTGTCCATGCTTTTTCCTTCCCTCAAACTTGGCAGATCTGGCAGCAACTAGGATGGACTCATACCACGCTTGGCGAAGATGTCGCGGATAAGCCCACCGTGTGGGCCAGGCGTGGTTGGGTCAGCACTTAGAAATTGATCGGCAGTGAGCAACGCTTTCACTCCATCGCCGAAGGTCAGAGAGTCGCGGTTACCATCACTGAGGTAGTGGTGACTCAGCAGGACGAGTTTGACGGTGGAGGAGCGCGCCCTTTTGCGGGTATTGGGATTGGCGGCGTCGCCACCCGTCGCCAGGAAGAGGTCCCATAAGGCGGCGGACCATATCTCGCCGTCCTTATGCTCGTTGTCAGCCCAGTCGGCCATGGTCTTGTCTTCGGTAACGCAGCGCAGATAGGAGCGCGGTGACGGGTAGCCACGAGCGTCCCAGTCACCGAGCCAGCCCGTGTGAAAGTCGTGGCGCTCCTCGGCGAAGTAGACGGCACTCAGGAAATCTGCGAAGCCTTCGCCCATCGCCCGCGCCGGCCGGTGGCGGGGACAATCGCCCCAGCCTTGAACCTGGGCGTCTTGGATGGCATGGCCCAACTCATGCAGGATAATGCTGGCATCCTCAGCGTCATTGACGCCGCCGTTGCCCAAGTGCATGGCCCAACGGCTGGGCAGAAACTTCGAATTATCGCCTATAGGAGCGTGAGCATTGATGTTGAGGGGGCGGGAAAAGAGATCGGGCCAGCCCAAACGCCGCAGCCAATCCATTACCTGGTCCACAAAGTGGTAGGCCATGACTTCTTCGAAGCCAGGGTGAGACCGATCGTAGTCGAAGAGGCCGTCCGGTTGATGCACGCGGTTGGGGGTATGGCAGGTGTCTGCGTAGTGCCCACTCAGGTAGCCACTGCCATCCAGGCGTGAGAGTTTGACGGCACTGTAGGCGTCATTGAGCATGGTAGCGTCGGCGGCTAAACCGTCCTGACGCAGAGCGACTATAGGATTGGGGTTGAATACTCGACCTGTCCCGGCGACATACGCTGTTCGGTCCAAGATCTCAGACAGCTTGCCAGTCTCAATGTCCACAAGAACTCGCAAATCACTGGACCGATCAGCAGCATCGTCAATCTTGCGAGCAGGTGCAAGAGCGAGATCAACACGCCAAGCCAGGCGCCATTGTCCGCCATCGGGTGTGAGCGCGAGTTTAGTTGAGGGCACAGTCTCAAGGCGTTCTTCTAGTCGCAGGCGTTCGCTGACAATAGCCAAGGCCTCCAACTGGCTGACGCCCTTCTGCAGGACGTCCAGGACATTGAGGGCAGGCGAGTCCTTTGTGAGGTCATTCGTGAGCAGATGCACGCTGCGTTCCTTGTTCATGTGAACAACAGCGGTACTGCTTTGCAGAGGGATGTCATTGTAGGTCTGTCCGAGTTCAACGTGGAAGCCAATGGGGCTGACCGCCATGCGTGATGGGGTGATGACGGTGCTGGCCGGACCAGGTGCAGCGGGGCCACCCTTGCCAAAAGAATAGGTAGACTCACCCCAGATCTCCCTATTGGCAGCGACAAACTCCATTGCGACATCAATGGGATTCTCCCCCCTGGGCGGAGTGCTGAAACCAGCCACAAAGCCGGTGACATTCTCCATTTGTCGGTGCGGCTGAACCTCAACACTGTCTAGCGGCACAGTCATGGTTTTGAGTTGGAACATGGTCCTCTATCCTCCTTTCAGTGAAATCTCGCGTAGCTCCAGAATCTCGCCAGTCTCAACGTCCACGAGGACGATCCAGTCCTGGGCCATCCCAGATGTAGAGAGTGATACTTTCCACGCCAGTCGGGGTTCCCCGCCGGTGACGACGACAGACTCAACACGGGGCGGGGCGGCAAGCTCGTTGGCTGCACCGACCTGGGCGACGGCGATGGTAATCGCTTCTTCCGAGTCAATGCCACCTTCGGCCATGGCCTCGATGTCTAACTCGGCGACCTCCGGGTGCAGGCTGCCCCGGGCAGCATGCACCCGCTTCTCCTTGGTCATGTGAATGGAGACAGTGGCATCCTGCACAGGCACGCCCTGGTGGGTTTGCCGCAAGGTGACGTGATAGCCCACCGGGCTCTCCGCTACCTGCTCGACGTTCATCTCGCGCACAACACTGCGCCGCCTGGCAAGCAAGCGGTAGTTGGCATCCACGAATTCGCGGGCGACATTCTCGGGTGGGCCTTCGCCTTTGGCAGACAGGAAGCCATCAATGCTGGAGACCAAGCCGGTGTCCGGGTCATGCTTCCGCTTAACGCGGCGCCCATCAATTTTGAGACTGTCAAACAGGACGTCTTTTGACTCTGTCATGTATAGTTCTCCCTATTGCTCCTGAAACAAGCGACCAACGATTGCGACAAGCCCGGCCCCGAGAGCTCCGGCGCCTCCACCGAGGAGTACCATCTCTAAGTAATCGGTGCTCGTGCCGAAAGTCTGTTCAAAGTATTTGGCCTGTAGACCCGTAAACACGGCAACGGTAAGGGCAAATCCCAGGAGTGCCAGGTCTAACCCCCAGCGAGCACGGATCAGGAGTCTCGGAGGAGCCTCTTCAATCACCTCACCGATATCGAAGACAAAACCTTTCGACACTTCGGTGATGTAATCTTGTAGGTTCTTACGTTCCGCATCCTTGTCCGACGTGGCATCAGGAATATCGTCTGGGCGTTGGGGCTTCACCCATACTTGGGTTTTCTCATCTTCGTACTTGCCGCTCAACCGGGCTAGCGTGTGATAGACGGTGTCAAGCTCCTGCTTTGTGCGCATGGCTTCTAGATCCGCCGCCGAAGTAGCTTCGAACATCTCGTGTGCGGCTTCACGCAGTCTAGCTTCGACATAGTTCACTTCTGCCCTGTCCTCCCCAAGCAAAGATAGCTTTCGCAGGTTGGCGATCCATATACCGTAGCGGTAAATGTCAGCAACCATTTTCATCCACTCGTCTATGACATTGCACAAGCCTTTCCAATAATCAAGCCGAGCTTGTACTTTGTCGCTCGGTATGCCTTTCTTCTTGTCATCGACCGGCTTGAGTTGTGCAGCGACAACCCTGACCAGAGTCGGACGAGTTTCCTCAACGTATTTTGCAAGAGGTTCCTTTTCTAGGAATCTCCTGAAGTCTTTTAGATTGTCTTCGAGCTTAGTCAAGCGCGGGTCAAAATCCTCCCAATAGCTCTTGATGGCCTTCGCCATGCTATCAAGCATTTCAACAAGCCCCTGGTACTCTTTGCTGGATGTATCCCATATGAGTCGTCGCTTGTACTTGTTGTATTCATCCCTAAAGGTCTTAAAGTCAGCCGTGAGGTGGTATGGAGGTTTTGGGGATGGCTTGCAAGCGAGCGTGGTCTCCTCGATTTGCTTTTTAAGCTTCCCGGCTCTTGCTCTCATGCCCAGCCAGGGACGTAACCCCTGAGTTAACCATGCCACAAGAGCAGCCAGAATAACACCCAAGGCCGACGCCAATATCGCCCAAATGAGGGCGTCGGTAACGGTGACAGTTAAGTTCACAGCGTCCCCATCACTATCGTTATTGGTTACGTCCACTTTGCCCTTGTATTCGCCGGGTTTATTCAAGCCCTCGATCTGCAGGCAGGCGGTCTCAATGTCGGTATCGGCGGCTGGTTGATCGCTGCAATCAGTGATACGTACATCAAGAACCCGATCCGGCCCACTCACAGCGCCAACGAACGTATCAGTCTCGAAGAACGTCGGATTCTGGCCCTCAACTGGCACGTAGAATTTGACCTGGATACCTTCCTCAAAGGTGACACTCTTGCGCCAAGGATTACGTGTTCCTGAAACGCTGATGTCAGTGACCATTGGTTCAGCAGCTTCTTTGACGTTGACCGTGAGCTTGATCGCATCCGTGTCTTCGCCAGTTACACTCACCGTGCCTTTGTATGTACCGGGAACTTCCAGCCCTTCTCCACGTACGGGCAACAGAAGCACGCCTTCCTTCGGGTCTTCTGGATCGCCGTCTACATAAACACGACCGAGACGCCCCTCGCGGTACACAATGCCAATACAATCGCCTGTTTTGGGTACATCCGGTGCTTCTTTGTCAGCCTCAACCTTAAGTGGTAGATCGAAGCGAACGACATTCTCAGTGAGGGTTGCGTTGACAGCAACCTCCTCACCAACCGCGCTCTCCTTGGCAACAGGCTTCGCATCGGGCTGGGGCACGGAAATGTTCACGCTCCGCCGGGTCATCCCAGCCCCTAGACCTGAGACGACCAGTAAGCCTTGGTACTCACCAGAATCAGGTGTACAGCACTTACCACTCGCTTTGATCTGAACCTTCGTGCACTCCCCCGCACTCAGGGCCGAAGGGAAATCAAATAGCTCGAGTGCGTCGCTGTCAGCGATGGGCTGCGCACTGAGCTGGAACTTGAAGCCGGTGAGCGTGGCCTGTAAAGACTGCAAGTCTTCGCTGCCCACATTGCAGACGGCCACATCCACACCCGACATGACCTCATTCCACGTGAGTGTGAGAGGGCGATCATCCTCGAAAGCCAAGGGCCCCTCGCCGGAGGCGAAACCAACTATGATATTGGCCGCTACCACCATAGCCACTACAACCAGTCGTCGAAGTCCTTTGCTGTGCATTATCATAGGTGAACCTCCTTCCTGAACAGACTGTCTTCTCCAGTCTACGCATCAGGCTACGAGTCACTGTCTTCCTCAAAGTCCCTCACTGCGATCACGTTGGAAACGCTTGCGAAAACGACTACCAACCCGCCACCTTTTTGCATGGATGATCTTCGCATTTTGCGACATTGTTTCTCCTCCACAGGCACACTGCTACGTGGGGTGTTGTTGACCATTCCCCTGTTCCAAATGGCACAGTGATACTGCCGGATCGGCGGCGCTCTTGCAAACAAACAGCCGACCACCCATCGGGATCGCTCCCAGGCTAGGGGTCGGCTATCAATCTTCCATGTCGCCCTCCTTGATGAACTACGATTGCTGCGATGAGGGCTGCGACGGCATTACGTTCCGATTTATGTTGCTATTGTACTACAGATGGAGGCAGATGTCAAATGCCCAATTGCGGAAAACTGCCCCCGCCCATAACACCACCATGACGGGGGTGCTCACTGCCTGAAGTGTCAGCGGTTGGGGCACAGGCCGAAGCCTCAACTATCTGAAAAGCAGCAAAGGGGCCGGCACAGTTGAAGCGTTGGCCCTCTTGTTGCTTCCGCGTTGAGACAGTGG
>CAZQDO010000189.1:0-10526 GCA_964592085.1 uncultured Anaerolineae bacterium
CTGTCGGCGTGCTGGTGGCGGTGGATGTGGGCGTTGGCGTTGGCTCAGGTGTGGCGGTCGGCGTGCCGGTCGGCGTGGCCGTGGGCGTCGGGGTGGCGGTGCCGGTAGGGGTTGGCGTAGGAGTGGCGGTTGAAGTAGGCGTGTCGGTCGGCGTGCTGGTGGCAGTGGGAGTGGGCGTTGCCTCTGTCGTCCCCGTCACGGTCGGCGTAGGAGTGGCGGTTGGGGTGGGCGTGTCCGTTGGGGTGCTGGTGGCGGTGGGAGTGGATGTTGGCTCCGTTGTCCCTGTCGCCGTCGGGGTGGCTGTAGGTGTGTCCGTCGGCGTGCTGGTTGGAGTTTGAGTGGGAGTAGGGGTCGGCGTGAGTGTGGATGTCGCGGTAGGAGTCCAGGTGGGCGTGGCGGTAGGGGTCGAGGTTGACGCACCCTCCACCACGACCGTGCCATCTTCGACGGTCACATCCTGAGGGGCGCCCGATATGTTTATCGCCTGAGCCTGTTGAAAATGAAGCGCACTCTCTCCTCCCCCCTGAGCGGTGAGGCCGATGATGGCCAACTCTCCCGTGCCGTCGGGGCCCGGAGGTTCGAAGCCGATGGTGAACGCCCCAAACGAGGCATGCCCTGTCCCATTGTCTATGGTGGGGCCAAGTATGATGGGGCTCCGCCCAGTGCTCCCCAGAAAGCTGCCCAGCGTCACGTCGTCTACAGTGACGATGGCGGGAGTGTAGGACAGGTTGAACTGGAAGCCGCCCAGGTTGCTGGCGTTATCAATCATCACCGAGACAGTGAAGCTCTCACTCACCTCCACCGTGGATTGGAGGGGCTCTATGCGCATCGTGGCCACCTGTTGGGCCAGGCCCTGTAAGCGGAGTGGCGCTGTCTCGTTGGGGGAAAGCGAAGGCGCGGCCATTACCAGCAAGGGCAGGAGAGAGAAGGCCAGGAAGATGGTGAGCCAGGACTTGAAACCCACCTTTTTCAACCTGCCCCATAGGCCATCAGATCTCGCCCACCGTAAGCGGAGCGACGGCCTCATTTTTCTACCAAGCTTTCAGAATCAGGGGCAGATAGACAGCGGATTTGATCTGGACCACCCCGTCCTCCACAATGGTCGCCTGGGGCGCGGCCTTGGTGTCCAGCACCGTGACACCGTTCAAGTCGAGAAAGCTTTCACCAGCGCCCTGACCAGTGAGGGTGACGGTGGCCAGTACGCCCAACCCACTGGGGCCAGGCTGGCTGCCCACGGTCGCTACAGCAAAGCTAGCCACACCCATTTGGTTATCTATAGTGGGGCTGATGGGAACGGTCGTTCGCCCCGTACTGCCGAGGAAATCGCCCAGAGTCACGTTGTCCACCGTCACCGTCGTGGTGAAAAACAAAGTGAACTCGAAGGCGCCCAGGTCACTGGCCTCGTCAATCGTCACCGAGACGTCCATGGTTTGGCCCGTCCTCACAACCGACAGAGCGGGCTCTATTCGCACGGTGGTGTCCTGCCGGGCCAGTGTTGTCTCGCCAGGGGAAGGCGGAGACGCAGCCAGGGCAAAGGTGGACAGAAACACAACGGCGAGCAAGTAGGACAAATTGGCAATTTGTCCAACGAGAGGCTTGTCTGATTTCATCGTTGTTTACCAGCCTTTCAGTACCAAAGGTAAGTAGACTTCTTGGATAGACGGGGTGGGCGTGGCAGTGGGAGTCGAGGTCGGCGTGCTGGTTGCAGTCGGCGTACTGGTGGCAGTCGGTGTGCTGGTCGCAGTCGGTGTAGGCGTTGGCGCGGCTACCACAACCGTGCCGTCCTCTAAAGTAACCGTTTGGCGCTCGGCATGGGTATCCAGCACCAGGACGTCCTGCAAATCAAGGGAACTGGCACCCACGTTCTGGGTGGTGAAGCTGATGGCGGCCAGCTCTCCCGTCCCGTCAGGCCCTGGACCGGAACCGACGGTGGCCGCCCCCAATCTGACCTTCCCCGCTTCATTGTCTATAATGGGGCCGATGGAGATGGCCGTCCGCCCCGTGCTGCCTGGGAAATCGCCCAGGGTCACGTCACCTACCGTGATCGTGGTGGTGATATAGTGCAGGCTGAACTCGAAGCCGCCCAGGTCGTTGGCCTCGTCTATCATCACCGTGATGGTGAAAGTCTCACCAGCAACTATGACTGACTGGGCAGGTTCTATGCGTACAGTTGGATCTTGTAGGGTGGCGCTTTGCGCCTCAACTGGAACGGCATTAGAGACAGACGGCGCTTTGAGGTGAAGAACGGGAAAAACATCTCCGCCAATCCTCAATAGCGCCATCGCTAAAAGCAGAGCAGCGCCCAGTTTTTTCATGACGTAGCCTCCTTTGTTCCAGGCTCAGCTCTTTGCAGTTTGTTGACAGCTAAATGATCGTGCTGCCGTTTCTGCCAAAAGTATACAACACAAACGCCGCCTTGTCAAAGCCCTGTGGCCACCTTACGGAAGACCAACTTTGTCCTTCACCTCGGCCAGGGTCTCAGCGGCGATGACGCGGGCACGAGCAGCCCCATCGGCTAGCACCGCCCAGACGTGATCGGGGTCAGCGGCCAGCTCTGCCCGACGGACCCGGAAGGGGGCGAAGTAATCGGCCAGGTCCTGGGCGAACCACTTTTTGTGCTCCACACAGCCGATGGCTGCGCTGCGGCAGTCGGCGTCTATTTGCTCTATGGCTGTGGGATCGGGCAGGAAATGCTTGTGCAAATGGTAAATGTTGCAGACTTCGGGATGGCCAGGGTCGGTGCGATATTGACGCGCAGGATCGGTGACCATGGTCATCACCCGCTTTCGGATCTCCTCAGGCGAGGCGGCCAGCTCAATGTGGTTGTTCAGGGACTTGCTCATCTTGTTGACCCCGTCGGTGCCCAGCACGCGAGGGACATCGGTCAGCTTCATCTGCGGCTCAATAAGGGTCTCGCCGAAGTGGTAGTTGAAGCGGCGCACGATCTCGCGGGTGAATTCCAGGTGGGGAGCCTGATCCTCGCCCACGGGCACTGCGTCGGCCTTGTAGAGAGTGATGTCGGCGGCCATGAGCACCGGGTATCCCAGCAGTCCGTAGTTCACGTTGTCGGGCTGCTGACGGACCTTCTCCTTGAAAGTAGGAAGCCTTGCCAGCCAGCCCATCGGCGTGACCATAGAGAGGATGGTGTGCAGCTCCGTCACCTGGGGCACGTGGGACTGGACAAAGATGATGGTGTTCTCCGGATCCATCCCCGCCGCCAGCCAGTCCAGCACCATCTCGTAGGTGTGTTCTCTGAGGTACTCGGTATCCTTCAAAGTGGTCAGGGCGTGCAGATCAACCACGCAGTAGACACAATCGTACTCATCCTGCAAGGCCACGTAGTTTTGGATAGCGCCCAGGTAATTGCCCAGATGCTGGCGTCCCGTGGGCCGCGCACCTGAGAAAACTCGCCCTTTCTTTTGCATAACTATTAGACTCCTCCCGTTAGTAATTGCTCACCCTCCCGCAGGTTTAGGGGAGGGCTGGCTGGTTACATCGGCTTAAGTTTAGCACAAATCAATGGGAGAGGCAAGCGGTTCCTTAGGAAGAACACGGATTGGCAGGATTTACGGATCAGTTGCGTGGTATCCGCTAATCCTGCCGATCGGTGTTCTTGGCCGCCACCACGAAGGCCACGGCATAGTCCCGCGAATGGGAGAGGCTGACGGCGAACTCGGACAGCCCCAACTCCTCTGCTCGCGCCCTGGCCCGCCCGTGCAAATAAACCAGGGGCTTGCCCCGCCGGTCACCGAGGATCTCCATCTCTCGCCAGGCGATGCCTCGCATCCCCGTGCCCAGGGCTTTGGAGACAGCCTCTTTAGCGGCGAAGCGGACCGCCAGCTCCGGCACCCGCCCCCGGCAGTAAGCCTGCTCCGCTGGGGTGTACACCCGCTGAAGGAAACGCTCGTCGTACCGCTGCAAGACGGCCTCAATGCGCTCGATTTCGATGATGTCCACTCCAACAGAGAAATGACCCGGCGAATCCGTGTTCGTCATGCTGCCTCGTCGTAGCCGCGCCCCATGCCGCGGTGGATGAAGCCCGTCTCCTTCATCCTCCTGGGGTTGTAGAGGTTGCGACCGTCTAGCAGAATCGGCTGGCGCATCGTCTCCTTGATCCGCATCATGTCCAGGTGATTGAACTCGTTCCACTCAGTCACCAGGATCAGGGCGTCCGCATCCTCTGCCACGGCGTACGCATTCTCGCAATAGACGATGTCGGTCAGTACCCGCTTGGCCGTCTCCATGGCCTGCGGGTCGTAGGCTTTGATCTGCGCCCCTTCGTGCTGGAGCATGTGGATGATCTCAATGGAGGGGGCATCCCGCATGTCGTCGGTGTTGGGCTTGTAGGCCAGGCCCAGGATGCCGATGGTCTTTCCCCGAAAGCCGCCCAATATGTCCCGCAGCTTTTGGATAACCCTCTTACGCTGGTCGTAGTTGATCTCCATCACCGCCCGCAACAACTGGGGGTGAGCGCCGTGGGTGGACGCCATGTGTGCCAGGGCCTTCACGTCCTTGGGAAAGCAACTGCCTCCCCAGCCTATGCCTGCCCCCAGGAAGTGCGGCCCTATGCGCCGATCCATGCCCATGCCACGGGCCACTTCCGTCACGTCAGCTCCCAACGCATCGCAGATGTTGGCTATCTCGTTAATGAACGAGATCTTGGTGGCCAGGAAAGCGTTGGAGGCGTACTTGATCATCTCAGCCGTGCGCAGGTCGGTGATGATGATCGGGGTTTGCAGGGGATAGTATAATTCAGCCACCCGGTGCGCCGCCGCCGGGTTCGTCGAGCCCAGGACGATGCGATCGGGGTGCATGAAGTCGTAGACGCCCGACCCCTCCCGCAGAAACTCCGGATTGGAGACCACCGAAAACTCGATGCTCTCGTCGGGCATGTTCTCCCTGACGATGTCGGCCATCCAGTCGCCGGTGCCGATGGGCACCGTGCTCTTGTTGACGATGATGATGGGTTGGCTCAGTCGCCTGGCTATTCCCTCCGCCGCCTGGTTGACGTAAACCAAATCCGCCTCGCCCTCAGCACCAGATGGCGTGCCCACCGCGATAAACACGTACTCCACATCCTCCAGAGCTTCTTCGTAAGAGGTGGTGAAATCCAATCGCCCGGCCGCGCAGTTGCGCCGCACGATCTCCTCCAGCCCAGGCTCATAGATAGGCATGATGCCCTTCTTGAGGTTATCGCACCTCGATTTGTCCAGGTCAAGGCCGATCACGCGATTGCCCAGGTCGGCCAGGCAAGCCCCGGTGACCAATCCAACGTAGCCAATTCCGATGACACAGATGTTTTTCATTCCGGTTCCCTTTCATGTCCTTGTGCCAGGCATATCCCTCATTCCTTCCTGATGAGGGGCAAGAAGATCCTGTGCTTCTCGCCTTCCGTCGTCACACTCCTCTCAATGACATTGCCTGCCCCGTCGTCGAGGATCACCTTGTTGGTGATGGAACCCAGACCCGCAGCCTGCACTGTAAAGCGGATGGTGGCCATGCCACTGACCGGCACGCGCCCACTCCAGGTGAGACGATGGGCCATGTCATCGTAGACGGCTGGGCCGCCGCTGCCCGCCCAGGCCGAGCCGGGGACATAGGTGACCCCAGCGGGGAGGGGATCGGTCAGGGTGACCATGGCCGGCCCGCTGCCCGCGTTCTTCACCAGGATGGTGTAGGTCAACACCTGGTCGGGACTCACAGTGGGCGAGCTGACCTGTTTCTCTGAGGGACTCAGGTCCGGGGCGGTTATGGTGGTGGTGGCCGCCCGGGTGAAGGGCAAGCGCACGCCGTCGTCAATGGTGGCGACGTTGGCGATGACGGTGCCATCGGGCAAGGGAGGCACTGTCTTCACCGCGAAGGAGAAAGATGCCTGATTCCCACTGGGCACAGCGCCGCTCCACAGGATCCGGTTGCCAGCCTCCTCGTAGGTCGCCCCGCCGGTGGCGCTGTCCGGCTGGTAGACGGTGTGGAGAGGGATGGGGTCTACGACGGCCACATCCGCTGCGTCGGCGATCCCCGTGTTACGCAAGGTCAGGGTGTAGGTCAGCACCTCGCCGGGGACGGCCACACTCTTGCTCACTGCCTTGGTTGAGCTCTCCAGCTCGATGGTGTTGACCCAGGTCGTCGCCCGACGTTCGTAGGTCGCGCCCCGTCCATCGTCAAGGGTCGCCGTGTTGGTGATGATCGTCTCCGACGGCAGCGGGTCGGCGATTCGCACCTGGAAGGCAATGGCGTGCGGTGGAGGAGGCGGCGAGATCAGAACAGCCAACTCGTCGTGGACGTAGGGCTCGTTGTGAGCGACGGTCAGCCCCAGGGTGCCGTCGCCGTTCTGAATGCCGATGGTGGCCTCCTCCAGGCGATCCACCATGGACTGATACTGGTAGGTGATGGAGCCGTCGGCTCGCAGGATGACCTGGAAAGTGTAAGGGCCACCGCTGCCGAAATGGGGAGCTTCCACGAAAGAGACCACCAGCGTGTCCTGGTTGTTGGTCCAGTAGTAGACTTCCCCGCTGGTGGATAAGTTAAAGTCATCCCAAAAGGGGGCTATCAGGTTGAAGGGCTCCTGGCCGCTGGGCAGGGGTAAATTGGCGAAGGCTGTGGAAGGGCTGGTCAGACTCAGGAAACCGTTGGAGCACACGCGAAAGGTGGTGAAGTGATCCCCGTAGAAGGGGAAAGGGAAGCCGATGGGGAAGGGACCGACGTTGGCGTCGTCCCCCAGGTCGGTGACGGGTGTGCCGATGTCGGTGATGTCTACCCAGGCGTAAATGGGGCCGCCGGGCCGGTCGCTGTCGGTCCAGGTATAGCCCTGTTCCAGTGGCACATCCCCCGTCCATTCGATCTGGTTCAGCACCGCGTTGTAGACCGCCCCGGCGGTGACGCTGCCGGGCACGTAGACCGTGTTGTCAGGAATGGGATCCTCCAGGCTGGCGTCGGTGGCGGTGAGGGAGCCGGTGTTCTTCAGGGTGATGGTATAGGTCAGGGTGTCGCCGGCCTGGGCTACAGCCGTGTTCACCGCCTTGACCGAGGCCCCCAGGTCCGCACTTTGCACCATGGAAGTGACGGTTCGGGTAAACGGCAGATGCAAGCCATCGTCAATGGTGGCCGTGTTGGTGATGAGCAATCCAGCGGGCAGGGGGGTATCCAGGCTGGCCCGGAAAGAGAAGGCCAACTCGGCCTCTGCCGACACGATCCCCGTCCACTTGATCTGATCCAGGTCCGGGTCGTAGGTTGCCCCATCCGTGGCGCTGTCCGGCACATAGGTCGTGTGCTCCGGCAGGGGATCGGTGGCGCTGACCTGGGCGTCGCCGCCCCCCGCGTTACGCAGCACGATGGTGTAGGTCAACACCTCGCCGGCGGCGGTCACCGCAGGATCCACCGTCTTGGTCGAACCCGTCAGGTCCACGGCGTTGACGATGGTCGTAGCCTGGCGCTGGTGGCTGAGCCCTGTGCCCTCGGTGATGAAGGCCGTGTTGGTGATGACGGTGTTGGCAGGCAGCGGCTCGTCAATCTTAACCTGAAAAGTGATGGTGGGCGGCGGGACGGGAGGGAGAGGAGGCGAGAAAAGAATTGCCAATTCGTCGTGCACGTAGGTCTGATTGTGGGCGATAGTCAGCCCCTGGGTGCCGTCGGCGTTCTGAACGCCAATGGTGGCCTCTTTCAGGACGCCGGCCATGTACTGGTACTGGTAGGTGATGGAACCGTCGGCTCGCAGGATGACCTGGAAGGTATAGAGACCACTGTTGCCGTAATGGGGAACCGCCACGTAGGAGACCACCAGGGTATCCTGGTTGTTGTCCTTCGACAACCCTTCGACAGAGCCCAGGGCACCGCTCCAGTAGTAGGCGGTCCCACCCAGGGTGAAGTTGAGATCATCCCAGAACAGAGCCAGCAGGTTGCCTGGAGCCGAGGGGGTGGGCAGAGCCAGGTTGCTGAAGTTGCGGTCAGAGATGGGCGACAGGCTCAGGAAGCCATTGCTGTTGAAATAGAATTGGGTGAAGGTGTTTCCATAAAAGGGAAAGGAAAATCCGATGGGGAAGGGCCCCGCGTTGCTGTCGTCCCCCAGGCCGGTGATGGGGGTGCCAGTCTCGGTGATGTCCACCCAATCGTAGATCGGACCGCCGGGCGTGTCGCTGTCCATCCAGGTGTAGTTCCCCCCTGAATCTACCCCCTGCACATCCCCCGTCCATTCGATCTGGTCCAGCGCCGCATTGTAGACCGCCCCACCGGTGACGCTGTCGGGTACGTAGGCCGCGTTGTCAGGGATGGGATCCACCAGGCTGACCCCGGTGGCACTGAGAGCGCTCGTGTTCCTCAGGGCGATGGTGTAGGTCAGGGTGTCGCCGGCCAGGGCCAGGGTTTTGTCCACGGCCTTGGTCGAGTTCGTCAGGTCAGGTCCCAGCACCGTCGTGGTGGCGTTGGCCTGGATGGTGTGGCCCTGCCCGTCGTCCAGGGTGGCCGTGTTGGTGATGATCGTCCCTCCGGACAGAGGCTCTTCGACCGCCGCCTGGAAAGTGAAGATCATCTGGGTCGTAGCCGACAGGGTGCCGCTCCACTGGATGCAATCGTCAACGGGATCGTAGGTCGCGCCGCCGATGACGCTATCGGGGACGTAGGTTGTGTGCTCCGGGATCGGATCGGCCAGACTGATCCCGGCCAGATCGGTGGCGCTGATGTTGCTCAGGGTCAAGGTGTAGGTCAGCACCTCGCCTGGCATGACCTCTGCCCTGTCCCCCGTCTTGGTCAGAGAGGGCAGGGTGAGCCAGGTGCTGGCTCGGCCTACGGTCTGAGCCAGCGCATCCCGCGGGCCGGTGCTCTCCAGGCCGAACCCGAAGTAGACCACGCGGTAGGGGGAGGATTCGACCTTGATCCCGAAGGTATCTCCATCGGGATGGGCAACGATGGGTGAGGCGGCATCGTCGGCAGGCTCGATTTTATCAGGGTACAGGCAGCCGAGGAAAGTGCAGTACCCTGTGTTCTTGTAGGCATACGTGTCGTTGAGGATGAGGGTCAGCCCCTCCAGGATGTCGGATCCGATCAGTGGATCCAGGGTCTGCGGCTCGCTGAGGAAGTTGGCGTGCAGATAATTGGCGTAGAAGGATGGGGCGTAGCCCTGGTAGTCATCCCAATAGCCGACGTCCTGGCCGGTGATGAGAAGCTGTCCGCCGTCGTCCAGATAATCCGTCAGAACCCCATCGGCGCCGATGTATCCCGGCGACGCCAGGGAGTCAGCCCATAGGACGACGTCGTAGACCCCCAGCTCCTCGGCGGTGGGAAGGTGGTCCGTATCGGTGATGAGGCGCGTGTCGTACAGGTAGCCGGCCCTATCCAGGGCGACCTGATAGTACAGGGTGATGTTATCCCCGAGCCAGCCGTCGGCGTCCACCAGCAGGAGCGAGGGGGCCGTAGGCAGGGTGAAGTCCTGACTGGTCGTCCCTCCTTCGGCGATGCTGACCGCCGCCCGCTGGATATGATGCCCCCCCATGCTCGCCTCTGCGGTGTAGCTGCCTACCGGCAGGGCCAGGTCGTAAAACCCCTCGGCGTCGGCCGTTGCCAAAGCCGGGGTGCCCACCAACCGAATCGCAGCGCCCAGCGGCCCCCCTGTCCCCGCCTCGGTCACTCGACCGCTGAGGGTCCCCTGGGGGGCTGTCTCCAGAACCAGGTCTCGCATGGACATGTAGCCCGTAATCACCTCCACCCCCTTCACCGTGGCCGACAGATAGCCGAAGGCGCTGGCCGTGACGTCGTAGAAGCCGCCCGGCACACCCACGGTGTAAGTCCCCGTAGCATCGGTGGTGGCCATGAACCGGTCACCGGCCTGACTGACACCACTGACCGTGGCCCCAGAAATACCACTACCCTTGACGTTTGACGTTTCACGTTTCACGTTTGACGCCGTGACTTGGCCGTAGAGCTTCCCCGCCCCCAGAGCCCAGCGGACGGCATCGTAGGCATCAATCCGTCCCGCGCCGAAAACGTGGTCGGGGCCGGGATCGCCAAGATCGAGGGCGGTGTACTTCATGAAGCTCTCCAGGTCGTCGGTGGTCAGCGTGGGATCAGCCTCCAGCAGCAGGGCTGCCAGGCCGACCACGTGGGGGGTGGCCATGGAGGTGCCGCCCGAGGCCGCGTAGTTACCATCGGGGACACTGGAGCGAATGTCCATGCCAGGCGCGCTTACTTCGGGCTTGACCTCCGCCCAGAATGACGGGCCTCGACCACTGAAGGAGGCAATGGCATCTGCAGAGTCGGTAGCGCCCACGGCCACGGCGTGGGGGTAGCTGCCCGGCGAGTCCGTGGAACCAGCGCCCTTCTCCCCATCGTTGCCCGCGGCGAAGACGGGGAGAATACCCGCCGCCTGCCATGCCGCTACATCGGGCCAGAAGGTAGGATCGGCCCCGTTAAAACTCCCCCAGGAGTTGTTGACCACATCAGGCGCTTTGCTGGGATCCGGGGTCTCCCCGTTGAGGTCGGTAGGGGCCAGCAGCCATTGGAAGCCCTGGTGAATCTTCACGTCGTCGGTGCTGCCG
>CAZQDO010000190.1:0-10518 GCA_964592085.1 uncultured Anaerolineae bacterium
TGCGGGGGTGTTTTATGACATGCATTAGACAAAAACGAGAGTTGAGTGTACAATAGAGTTACGTGGTAAGTGGAAAGGGGAGGAGCGAGGTATGGCCGAACCCATTTCTAGCAGGGCATGGCGAATCGAAGATTACAGGAAAGGAATTGAATAAAACCATGGATGAAGAATATCAAATCGCTTACGTTGATAAGCCAGAATGGGGGGTAATTGGACAAGGCATTCAGAATTACAACACACAACAAGCAGGTGATGACAAGGGACAAAGCCTATGTTTCGTTCTTCACGCGCCTGACCAAGAAATTGTGGGCGGTGTAATAGGCGCAACCTATTGGGATTGGTTGTATATAGATTTAATGTGGATAAAAGAGGAGCTTCGTGGTCGCGGATATGGGCATCGCCTTTTGACACTTGCTGAGGATGAAGCGCGACAACGTGGTGCAAAGAATGCTTATTTGGACACCTTTAGTTTTCAGGCGCCAGACTTTTATAAACAACACGGCTATCGGGTTTTTGGCGAACTACAGGATTTTCCCCCTGGGCATCAACGTTACTTTCTCACAAAACAACTTTAGAGGAAAAAATGAAAATCATAGGTGAAAGCTTTGCAGGAGTAGCTACATCAGCAACTCGAGTCATTGAATTGTATTACCCCGAAGATAAGAGACTCTTCGATGATCCATTTGCGCTTCAACTCCTCCCTCTTGGGTGGCGGGTGCTTTTTAGACTGTTGTACCTGCCAGGACTGCGGAGCGTGATTTTGTCTTTACGTGAACGGCGGATGCCTGGTACATTGGGAGCGATTCTCTGCAGGACACGTTACATTGATGACGTATTGAAGAGGTCATTGGAAGAGGGAGTGAAACAATTGGTGATTCTTGGGGCAGGATTCGACAGTCGAGCTTATCGAATTGCCGGTATGAATCAAGTCCAGGTATTTGAAGTTGATCTTCCCGGAACACGGAAGCTGAAACAAAGTCGCCTTGAGAAAGTGTTGGGGGCGGTTCCGGAAAATGTAACCTTGGTGGGTATGAACTTCGATCAACAGAACCTGGATGACATATTGAGAGCGGCGGGTTTTCAAAAGGGTAAGAGAACGCTTTTCATCTGGGAGGGAGTGACACAGTACCTCACGGCGGAAGCGGTAAATAGCACCCTTGAATTTGTCTCGGGTGTTTCTGGAGTTGGAAGTGCGATAGTGTTTACCTACGTTCGCCGGGGGATAATTGATGGGACCGCTCGCCCTGAATGGTTCCAGCCATTTTTATCGTTTGCCGGAAAAGTAGGATCCCCTTTTATATTTGGTCTCGATCAAGTTGAACTGGAGCAATACTTGTCCGACCGCGGATTAAGGCTCATAGATGATGTTGGTGCTGCCGAGTACCAGGATCTCTACCTCAAGCAACTCGGTCGTGAGATGAACGTTTTCGACGGTGAGAGAGTAGCGTTTGCTGAGGTAAAAGAGCCTTTGGCTACCTGACTCTGTATCAACCGGACTTGGCTTCGCCAAGAGGGCACGCAGCGCGATTTGCCAAGTCTCAGTAGACCAAATAGACGGGTGAGACTTACTTCCCACCCGTTTTTGTATTGAGCTTGCGCTTTTGAGCTTAAGATGATAAAATATGAGCATAGACTTGCATCTCATCAACAACTGGAGTAAACAGCAATGATCGTCCGCCCTGCCGAACTGACCGACCTGAAAGCCTGCCTGGAGATAGACCACTCTTACGTGACCAACTACGTCTGGCAAATGGAGGAAAGCGAGGGATCAGGCGAGCTCACCGTGCTCTTCCGCACGGCCAGACTGCCGCGGTCTATGCGGGTCAGATATCCCAAGGAATACGATAATCTGTTGGCAAGCTGGCGGCGCGGCGAGTGCTTCCTGGTCGCCGAAGAGGACGGCCTGGTCTGCGGTTATCTGGACATGTCGGTGCAGTCCTGGCATCTCACAGGCTGGGTGGACAACCTGGCTGTAGCCAGGGACTACCGGCGCCGGGGCATCGGAACGGCTCTTCTGAAGAAGGCCACCGACTGGTCTCGCCAGCAGGGACTCGTGAGATTAATGCTGGAGATCCAAACCAAGAACTATCCCGCCATCTGTTTCTGCCAGAAGAACGGCTTTGCTTTCTGTGGTTTCAACGATCGCTACTACACCAATCAGGACATCGCTTTGTTCTTTGCTCGTAGCCTATAGCCCAGAATTTGGAGAACGTGGTGCAAATATCTCTCGATCTACCCTCAATACTGGCCTTCGCCAACCTGATCCTATCCTCAGCTATCGTCATCCTTGCTTTCTCTCTGCTGGTCTATATCCTCACCCACAACCTGCGCAGCGCGGTGGCTCGCTCGTTCTGCGCCCTCATCGCCTTCGTCACCATCGTGTACATGGGCGACGTCGCGCTTCCTGGAACCGAGACCCTGGAGGCAGCCATCCCCTGGCTGCGCTTCCAATGGCTGGGCATCGCCTTTGTCCCGGCCGCTTACCTCCATTTCTCCGATGCCCTTCTCCGGACAACCAATCTCACCTCCTCCTGGCGTCGGAGGGCCGTCCTCGCCAGTTACCTGATCAGCGCCCTTCTGTTTGGATTGGCCGTATCCACCGACCTCCTGGTTCACGACGGGCAGCACCTGCCGCAGATCTCCCACCTGGCCGCCGGGCCTCTGTTCTGGGTGTTCGCCCTCTACTTCTTGCTTACCGTGAGCTGGGGGGCCTTCAACATCCAACGCGCTCGCCGGCGGTGTCTCACCTCAACCTCCAGGCGACGCATGACTTACCTAGCCGCGGCCTTCGCTGCCCCCGGGCTGGGCGTCTTCCCCTATCTCGTGGCAGCCAGCATTTCTCCATACCCGGCGCCAGGGATTGTTCTGCTTCTTTCCCTGATCGGCAACGTCGGCGTGTCGCTGATGATCGTGGTCATGGCCTACAGCGTGGCCTACTTCGGCGTCCTCACCCCCGACCGGGTGATCAAGCACAGCCTCATCCACTACCTCCTCCGAGGGCCTTTCGTGGCCACCTGCGTCATTATCGCCATGCTGACCATTCCCCAGGAGGAGCGCATCTTTGGCCTGCCTCGCGACACAGTGCTGATCTTCGCCCTGGTCGGCCTGATCGTTTTGCTGCAGATTGCCATCAACCTGGCCAAGCCCTTCATTGACCGCCTGATCTACCGCCAGGATCGTGAGGAGATTATCTGGATCCAGGAATTGGATAAACGGCTGCTAACCACTACCGACTTGAAGCAATTCCTGGAGAACGTGCTGACCGCTCTCTGCGAGCTGCTGCGGGTGCAAAGGGGCTTCGTGGCAGTGATGGCAGGTGGAGAGCCGCACATGGAAGCTTTTTGTGGCCCACTGAGCTCACCCCGGCCCGACCTGAGCTCGGCTGATCTGCTGGCCCTGGCCCAATCGTCCTCAAACAACGGGGGATTGGACAACAGTGACTTCGTCGTTCGCGATGGCTACTGGCTCCTGCCTCTGCGAGCTGAGACCGGAGAAGCCACTCTGGGCATCCTGGGCATGGATGCCCGCAGTGCTAAGCCGGACCTGACAGAGGAGGAGATAAAAGTCATCCAACGTCTGGTGACCCAGGCCGAGTTGGCCCTGGAGGATCGCCACCTCCAGCAGGGGGTCTTCGTCGCCCTGCGGCAGATTATCCCCCAGATCGAGCGCATCCAGCGCTGGCGGGGCACTGTCCGCTATCGCGGCTCACCGGGGTTGGAGACCATCGAAGAGGGACCTCTTTACGGCCCCGATTTCCAGCAGTGGGTCTGGGACGCCCTCAGCCATTACTGGGGCGGGCCTAAGCTGACAGAAAGCCCCCTCCTCAATCTCAAAGTCGTGAAGAAGGCTTTGGCAGAGAACGAGGGCAATCCGGTGAGAGCCTTGCGCGCCATCCTCGACCGGGCCATTGAGGCCCTCCGGCCAGAGGGCAAGCGCCAGATGACGACTACGGAGTGGATACTGTACAACATCCTGGAACTGAAATTCATCCAGGGCTTGCGAGTGAGGGACATCGCCATGCGCCTGGCTATTAGCGAATCGGATCTCTATCGCAAGCAACGAGTGGCCATTGAGGAAGTAGCCAAAACCATAGCCGACATGGAACAGGAAGCGCGGGAATGAAGGCAGTAGAGAAAAGAAAGGGAGGTGAAGACAGAGAGCAATTTGAGAATCCCTGTTAGCAGGAAACCGATTGGTGTACCAGTCACTGAGTTTTGAAACAGGCTATTTCAGAAGGAGAAAGGCAAACCATGGATCGCGAATCAGAGTTGCGTCGAGATTATCCGGAAGCACCTTTAGAGGAGGGTTACTGGCAAGCACTTTTACGAGCAGGAGAGAGGTCCACTGAGGTCGTGCCGCCTGTTGAAGGAGAGGAGGTCTGGCGCGGGCTCAGCGCAGAGCCAGCCATGGATCGAGCTGAGGGGGAATCGCACAAGGGATGGGGCCCAGGAGAGATCCCCCCTCACCCAGACGATGAGGGTCAAATCGAACGCGGTTGGCAACTGGCCCAGGAGAGCCTCGAGGGTGGCGAAATCCTGAATCTGGAGGTCACGGCCTACAACCGTGGTGGCTTGTTGGTCCAGTTGTATGGACTGCGAGCCTTTGTGCCAGCCTCCCAGCTCATAGATTCACCCAATCATCTGGAATACGAAGAGAGAGACGCTGAGCTGGCCAGCCGAGTGGGAAGAGACCTCTGCCTCAAGATCATTGATCTGGACAGGAGCCGCAACCGGCTTATCCTCTCGGAACGAGCAGCGACATCCAACGAGGAGCGAGCAAACAGACTGCTGGCCGAGTTATGCGAGGGCGAAATCCGGCAGGGGCGGGTCACCAACCTCTGTGCCTTTGGCGCTTTTGTAGACCTGGGAGGAGCAGAAGGGCTGATTCACATCTCAGAGATGTCGTGGGGGCGGGTGAGGCATCCGAGCGACGTCCTCGAGTGTGGGTCTCAGGTAGAGGTCTATGTTCTCAACGTAGATCGGGAAGCGAAGAAGATCGGCCTCAGCATGAAGAGGCTGCAACCAGACCCCTGGACCACGGTGGAGGAGCGCTATCAGGTCGGGCAACTGGTAGAGGGCACCATCACCAACGTGGTCAGCTTTGGGGCCTTTACTTGCATTGAGGAGGGGTTGGAAGGACTGATCCACATCTCCGAGCTGGCCGAGGGGAACTTTCTTCACCCCCGCAATGTGGTTAATGAAGGCGACGAGGTCACCGCTCGGATCATCAACATTGACAGCGCGAAACACCGCCTGGGGCTCAGCCTCCGGCGGGTTGGGCAAGCGCAAGAAGCGAGTCATCTCCCTCCCAATACCCAATATCCCATACCCGATATCCAGCAACCAATATCCGGCTTCTAGCCTCCAGCAACTATCAGACATGGCACGCAAGAGAATCAAGAAAGAGCCCTTTTGGGAAAAACTGAACACTAACCTCAAACCTTTCCAGCGAGAGATCGCGGGTCTCCTGGTGCTGGCCCTGGCGGCAATCACCATTCTGGGCCTGCTCTCGGCTACCTCCGGCGTGCTGACCCGCTGGTGGATCAGGCTGTTGCGCCGCATCTTCGGATTGGGGGCCTACGTCGTGGCCGTGGGGCTGGTCGTCGCCGGCATCTCTTTGCTGCTCTCCAACCTGGGGAAAGGGCTGAAGATGGACTGGAAGACCATCTTCGGCCTGGAGGTTATCTTCGTAGCCGGGCTGGCTCTCGTTCACTTGCTGTCCAGCAGCCAGGACCCCTGGCTGCTGGCTGATAGCGGCGGGGGAGGGGGCTTCATAGGCTTGGCCATCTCCAGCTTTCTCATCGGTACCCTGGGGTGGCCCATCGCCCTGCTGATCCTCCTGGCTATGTTCAGCCTGGGGATCGCCATGACCTTTGACCTCTCCAGGATCAATGTCCAGACGATGGCGGAGAAAGCCGCGGCCAGAGCGCTCTCCCTCTACCAGCGCCTTACGCCCTCCGCCGCGTCGGCCCCACCGCTGGTGGATGAGCACGAAGAGGTGCCAGCAGCAGCGGTCATCAGCGAGCCGGAAACTCCCGTTCATGCCGTTGAAGCCGAGCCCCAGGTGAAGACTGAGAAGGAGCGAAGGCCCTCAGCTCCCAGGAGGCGAAAGGCCAGCCTGCCTCCTCTCGATCTCCTGGGGCAGTTTTCAGCCCAGGCCTTTAGCCAGGAAGGGGCGCGCCGGCGAGCCAGGGTCATTGAGGAGACTCTGGCTAGCTTTGGGGTGCCAGCCAAAGTGGTTGAGATCAGCCATGGGCCAGTGGTTACTCAGTTCGGTGTCGAGCCGAGATACATCGAGACCAGGGCAGCAGATGGCAGCATCAGGAAACGAAAGGTCCGAGTGAGAAAGATCACCTCGCTGGCCAACGACCTGGCTTTGGCCCTGGCTGCCTCGCCCATTCGCATCGAGGCCCCTGTGCCTGGCCGTTCCATCGTCGGGATCGAGGTGCCCAACGAAGAAATCTCCCTGGTCTCCCTGCGAGGGGTGATGGAATCCAAGGAGTTTCGCCGCCTGGATTCCAATCTCAAAATCGCCCTGGGCGAGGGAGTCTCCGGCCAGCCGGTGGCAGCGGACCTGGCGACGATGCCCCACCTCCTCATCGCCGGGGCAACTGGCTCGGGCAAGTCCGTCTGTATCAACGCCATCACCACCTGCCTGGTCTTCAATAACTCTCCGGAGAATTTGCGCCTGGTGATGGTCGACCCCAAGAGGGTAGAGCTCAGTCGTTTCAATGCTCTCCCCCATCTCTTGAGCAGCGTAGAGCACGAGGCGCAGCGCGTCATCGGGATGCTCCGCTGGATCACCAAGGAGATGGAGGAGCGTTACAAGAAGTTCGCCGAAGCGGGGTCGCGCCACTTGGAAGACTACAACCGCAAGGCGAAATCACGTCGCGAGCGACTGCCTTACATCGTGGTCATCATTGACGAGCTGGCCGACTTGATGCTGTTTGCGCCCGACGAAATCGAGTGGCTGATATGCCGCATCGCCCAGATGGCCCGGGCCACAGGGATTCACCTGGTCATCGCCACCCAACGGCCCAGCACAGACGTGGTGACGGGGCTGATCAAGGCCAACTTCCCGGCCCGCATCAGCTTCGCCGTGACCTCTCAGGTAGATTCGCGCGTCATCCTCGATTCGGTCGGAGCCGATAGCCTGCTGGGGTCAGGGGACATGCTCTACATGGCTTCTGATTCCAGCAAGCTGGTCAGGATTCAGGGCTGCTTCGTGTCCGACGAGGAGATCAGGCGAGTGGTCGAATTCTGGCAGACCGAGTTCGAGCCAGACTGGCTAGAGGCAGAGTCGCCCTGGGAAGAGCTCATGGAGGCGGACGAAGTGGACGAGCTCCTGGCGGAGGCCATCGAGTTGGTGAAACAACACAATCATGCCTCGGCCTCTTTCCTACAGCGGAAGTTGCACGTCGGCTACCCGCGAGCATCGCGTATCATAGATCAATTAGAGGAGCGGGGCATCATAAGCCCCCTTAAAGACGATGGGCGTTCCCGAGACGTGCTCATCAGCACACCGGATGACACGTCCCCCGACGTCACCGTCGAAGCCTCGGTTGAGCCGCTTTCGGCCGAGGATTCGGAGTCGTAGGTTCGTAGATTCGTGAATTCGCAGACGAGTTTACGGGTTTCCGAATCTACGGATTTACCAGCTTAAGGAGGAGACAAAGCGTGGCCAAGAAGAGCAAAAAGTCGAGGAAGGACAAAAAGGATACCGTAGAGGTCAGGGGCACGGTGGTAGAAGCCTTGCCCAACGCCATGTTTCGTGTCGAGTTAGAGACCGGGCACGAGGTTTTGGCTCACATCTCCGGCAAGATGAGAATGTATTACATCCGAATCCTGCTGGGCGATAAGGGGCTAGTGGAGCTATCGCCCTATGACCTGACCCGCGGCCGCATCACTTATCGCTACAAGAAGTGAGGAGAAATGATCTACGTTGGCACAAGTGGCTACAGCTACGATGACTGGGTAGGCCCTTATTATCCGACGGATCTCCCCAAGCAGGAATGGCTCTCTTTCTATGCGCGGGAGTTCCAGACCAGCGAGCTCAACTTCACCTATTATCGAGTGCCCAACCCCTGGACGTTGGAGCGGATAGCGCAGAAGACGCCTGGGGGCTTTCTTTTTTCGATCAAAGCAAACCAGAAGATGACCCACGAGAGGGAGGACAACGCGGAGGTCTTCGCTGAGTTCTGTGCAGCCTTGAAGCCCCTGCTGGAAGCCGACAAGTTCGGCTGCGTCCTGGCTCAATTCCCCTACTCCTTCCACAACACCGAGCAGAGCCGAGAGTATCTGCGCATCTTCCGTGAGCGAATGGGTGAGCTGCCGGTGGTGGTGGAGTTCCGCAACAGGGAATGGATCAAGCCACAGATCTTCGACCTGCTGCGCGAGTCGAGCCTGGGTTTCTGCTGCGTGGACCAGCCGCGCTTCAAGAGCCTGATCCCCCCCATCGCCGAGGCCACCGGCCCAATAGCCTACGTGCGTTTTCATGGCCGCAACGCCGCCAAATGGTGGCATCACAAGGAAGCCTGGGAGCGTTACGATTACACCTACACCACCGAGGAGCTCTCCGAGTGGGTGCCCAAGATCCAGCAGTTGGATAAGCAGGCGAAGGTGACCTTCGCCTTCGCCAACAACCACTGGCAGGGCCAGGCGGTAGACACGGCGCGGCAGTTGAAGATGTTGCTGGGTGGATGAGATATTGGAAGGAGTGGAAGGATGAATGAACGAGTTATCATAGACCCAGAGACACAGCACGGCAAACCGGTGATCCGTGGGACGCGGGTTCCCATCACGCGCATCGTCGGCGGGCTTGCTGGCGGCATGACAAAGGAAGAGATCATCCGAGAGTACGAAGTGACCGAAGAGGACATCTGGGCCGCTCTCAACTACGCTGGCAGGGCCAAGCCGTGGACACCGCGCGGCAGTTGAAGATGTTGTTGGAATGAAAGAGTAACGCGGAAGGAGGAAGAGCCCTATGCAGACGCTCTCCGCAGTATACAAAGGTCAGCGGGTCGTCGAATTGTTCGAGGATATCGACCTTCCCAAAGACATAGTGGTGCTGGTCGTAGTCCCAGAGCAGGAGGATGAAAGAAAGTTGCATGGCCACCTTCGGAGCGCTGCAGAAGTCGTCTTCGCAAAGCTCTGGGATAACGAAGGAGACGAAGTCTGGAATGAGTATCTATAGGCAACGAGACATTGTCCTGGTACCCTTCCCGTTTTCTGACCTTTCCGGCCAGAAAGTCCGGCCTGTTCTTATCCTGTCGAACGATGCGTACAACCAACGATCAGCCGATGTCGTAGTTTGTGGCCTTACAACCAACCTCAGGCCAGCGCCTTATTCGATCATTGTCAATGTCACGGACGTCGAACAACATCGTAGTGGTAAAGCTGGTCAGAAATAACTTTGTGATTACCGCTTATCCAAAGTTCATCGGAAGGTGAGAAACATGAGCGACGAGTTAATGTTGGGGTATGACAGAGAGGTTGATGTACTATATCTGTCTTTCGGTGAGCCCCAGAAAGGTATGGAGTACGTCGAGCTTGGAAATTACGTCATTCTCCGCGTGCATCCCGAGACACGGAAGATTGTGGGCGTGACCGTTACTGACTTTGCCAGTCGCTTCTCCTCGCCTGCCATTCCTGTTAAATTGTCGGTGACGGGTGAGTTTGTGCTGGCTGGAACCCTGCCCTGAGCAAGGCCGAAGGGTAGCGAGCGTCCCCGCCTGTTACGGTTGCAGCACCAATGATGCTCCCGGAGCCTGGCTGCATTGACTTCCCGGCCCCCCTCTCCCAGCCGAAAGCACGGCTGCACATCCCACTGGAGGCCAGTTTCCGACCTCTGGTGGACGTGAAAGAACTGGTCACAGCATAGGGACTGCCGCCTATCCGCCTATCCGCTTTCTACCCGTTGCCACTGGCAGGGCCAGGCGGTGGATACGGCGCGGCAGCTTAAAATGTTGTTGAAGGGACAAGCCGTTTGCATGAGAGAAAAGTTTGAATTAGGTGGCATAGAAATACCCTTTGAATTTCAACCTTCCTGCGAGCAAGAAGTAGTGGGGTTCTTTTGCTTCGTCGCAAGACATTTAGGTTTCAGAATCATGGACATAGGCACGTCGTTTCCAGATTGTATAGCGAAGCAGATTGATGGCGGAAAAGATGTCCGAATAGAGTTCGAATATCGCTCAAGTGATTTTGTTAAACATAAACATCCTCCAGATGGATGTGATATCATTGTTTGTTGGGAAGATGATGTCAAATTTGCAGAGCCTAAAGTGATTGCTTTGCAAGAATTCTTCGCTTCATTACCAGAAAAGCCCAGTCAACCTGATTCAAACATTAATGTCCATCGGATTATTATCCAACGGGTTGCAGAACCTGATGGACTGCCCTATCCTGATCTCATGGAACTTTTAGGTAAATTTCACGAACGTAATGTAAACGAACCCATTAGATGCCTAGTACTACAACGAGACTTCATTTTAGCTGATTGAGTAATGCCAGTCGGCGCTTG
>CAZQDO010000191.1:0-10465 GCA_964592085.1 uncultured Anaerolineae bacterium
GCGTTACCCAGGCGGGCAGCCACGATGCGATCCGGCTGGCGGCTGCTCATCACCACTACGGCGTGCGCGCCCTTGATGCGCCTCAGCGCTCGCCGCACTGCCCCCTCCAAATCCCCGCTCTCGACCAGGTATTTCTCCACCAGGTGGACGATGGTCTCGGTGTCCGTCTCCGAGGTGAAAACGTGCCCCTCGGCGATGAGCTCCCGACGTAGGGGTAGAAAATTCTCCACGATGCCGTTGTGGATGACCACTATCTCGCCCTGGCAATCCACGTGGGGATGGGCATTTTGTGAGCAGGGCGCCCCATGGGTGGCCCAGCGGGTGTGGCCGATGCCGATGTTCCCGTCCACGGGGTCTTCGACCAGCATCCTCTCCAGGTTGGCCAGCTTCCCCATGTCGCGGCGTATCTCAATGTGCCCATCCTGGATGACGGCCAGCCCTGCCGAGTCGTAGCCGCGATATTCCAGACGTTTTAGCCCCTCGACGATGATAGGCGTGGCCTCACGAGGGCCGACGTAGCCTACTATTCCACACATTTTAGCCTCCTCGTTTTTTCACTTGGGGGCCAGGAAACAAAAAGGGCACGGCAGGCGTGCCCAGATCAGTTGGAGTATAGATGGGCCCCCTCCGGATAATACGGATGCAACAAGCCGACCGGCATGACTATCAGATCACGCGCTGCGACGATCTGCTCGCAGCCGATGCGCTTGCCATCCCTTGGCCAATGCATCCCGTTTTGTCCCGTCAGTCACCTGGCGTCTTTGTAGGGATGCTTTCCTGGAGGGGAAAAGATTAGGGACATAGCGGTCCCTGGAGGCTTCCGCTGATCTCTCGATTTTCGAACACGGAAACACGGAGTCCTCCGTGTTCTTAACCCCGCCTCGCGACGGGGAACCTCCTCCTCGTCAACTGGAAACTAGATACTGATCACTGGTTTCCAGTCCATGCGCTGTCCTCCCCTTGATCGTTTTAGCTCAGATGATCATCACCTCCTGTCCAACGCTTATAGCACAGCCAGATACTACTACGTTTGCACAGAATTGTCAAATGGCTGTCTGGCCCGTCAGTGCCTTTAGTAAAGGCTAATCACCGTGCACACCATGAACCGTCTACCAGATCCCGGCGCGTTGCTTTCACTGGCCGATGAGGACCGCCTGAGCAGCGGCCAACCCTACCCCTGCCTCGAACCTGTAGCCAGCTTTAGCCAGCCCTTGTTCGATGGCCCCCACGGTAGCCAGGATGTCGGACGCGCTCACCGCGCCCATGTGCCCGATACGGAAGTAGCGCTGCTTGATCTCTGGGTGCAAGCCGCCAGCCAGGATGACGCCGGCATCCTTGATGTATCCCAGCACCGTGTGGTCCACCCCGTCCGGATAGTAAGGGGCGGTCAGCGTGGTGGCTGTTTTGTCGGGGGCCACCGGCACCTGCTTCATCCCCAGGGCAGTGACCGCCGCCTTGAATGCCTGGCTCAATCGTCGGTGGCGGGCGAAGCGGACCTCCATCCCCTCGTCCAGGATTTGGCCCAGGCTCACGTTGAGGGCCCAGATGAGGTTCACCGCTGGCGTGCCGAAGTAGCGGGGCTGGCGAGACTCGTAGCCCTCCATGATGGGCAGCCACTTCGTCCAGTCAGAATAATAGCTGCCCACCGGGGTTTTGCGATGGTGGAAGGCGTCCAGAGCCCGCGGCCCGGCCACTACCAGGGCCAGGCCCGGCGGCACGCCGATGGCTTTCTGAGAGGCGGTGAGGGCCAGATCAATGCCCCACTCCTCCTGGCGCATCTCCTCGCCCGCCACAGCGCACACGCCATCCACCACCACCAGCGCGCCGTGCTCGCGCCCCAGTGCGGCCAGGCCCTTCACGTCCGCGCCCACGGCGGTGGAGGTGTCCACGTGGGTGACGGTCATCAGTTTGTAGCTATCCATCTTGAGCGCGGTCTCCACATCTTCCAGCGCAGGCGCGTCGCCGATGGCCGGTGCGCGCACGTGGGTCACATCTGCGCCGTAGCGCTCCAAGACGTCGGCGAAGCGGTCGCTGAAGTAGCCGGTGTTGACCACCAGGGCCTTGTCGCCAGGCTCAATGAGGTTGGCGGCGGCGATGTCCATGGCCAGCGTACCGGAGCCGGCGACGACGAAGGGCTGCCCGCTGGGGCACAGGAACACCTGCCGTAGCCGCTCCAACGCCTGGCCGAAGACCTCGATGAAGTTGGGGTCCACGTGGCTGGTAGTGGCCATGCCCATGGCCCGCAGCACCTCCGGGGTGAACTCGATAGGCCCAGGAATCATGAGCAGTTTTCTGTCTTTCATCGTCTGTCCCCACCTTTCTTGAATTGTCACGGTAATCTACCAAGGTGCCAGGCGTTTCCGAAGTAGTAGCACATTCGTCAGCATAAACTTAAGCGCTAAGCTCTGAGCCCCGTCCCCGGGGCGGCCTGAGGCCTGCCCTGAGCGTAGCCGAAGGGACGGGCCTTCGAGCATTAAGTTTGCGGGAAGGGTAGCGCATTTCATTGAGCGGCCTGGTATAGCATCCAGGCCCCGTTTTTCACGATCATCCAGTCGTAGACGCCGTACACGATGCCGTACTCGTTGAGCTTCTTCGGTCCAGATGGTCCGATGTACGTCTGGCCCACCTCGAAGATCGCTTGCTTGATGCCATCGGCGGTATAGCCACCCTTCTCGATGGCTTTGGCCACCATCATCGTGGTGTCATAGGCGAAGTCGGCCCAGATAGTGGGAGGTTCCCCGTGTTTCTCTTCGAAGACCCTGGCGAATGTCCTGTACTCAGGGGTTTCCATAGAGCCAGCGCGAAGGCCCATGATGCCCTCGGCAGCCTCTTTGCCAGCAAGCTCTGGAACCTCTTTGGTTACGATAGACACACACGTCACCCACTGCGTATCGAAGCCCAGGTCCCTGGCTTGCCTCAATACCATCGCGGCCTCTTTCGCGCTGCCAACGATGAAGGTGACTTCCGGATTCACCTCTTTGACCTTCAGTATCTCAGTGCGGAAATCCGTGCCGCCGACTTCGAACGGTTGAGCAATGAGCACCCCGTAGCCCTTTTCCGCCATCTCAGCCACGAGGGTATCCTTCACTCCGACGCCGTAGTCGTAGTTCATGTACATGACGGCCGCTTCCCGCTTCCCCAGATGCTCAAGCACCCTTACCCACTCAGGGCCTTGGGCTGTATCCGAAGCCATCAGGGAGAAGAAGTATTCGCCGCAATCCATCAGGGCTGGCACGGTGGAGGCGGGCGAGATTTGAACGACCTTTTTCTCCTGCGCCAGGGGACATAGAGCCAGACTGACCGTGCTGCTGCCTGAGCCTATGATCACAGGGACCTTGTCGGTCTCCACCAGCTTGAGAAAAGCTGTTCGCGCGTCGTCGACGCTAAAGCGGTCGTCCTCATAGATCACTTCCACCGGAACGCCATGGATCCCTCCAGCCGCATTGATCTCGTCGAGGGCGACCTCTGTGCCTTTCTTCACGCTCTGACCATATACGGCTGCATCTCCAGTCAGGTGGTTGATAAACCCGATCTTGTACACCGCCGGCTTTGCTGGGCGGCAAGAAGCCACCAGCAAGCCGAGAACCATCGTGACCCCAACTATTGCCGAAAGTCTCCTCATCATTTTCAAGTCCTCCTTGGTCCTCTCACTACTGGGCCGCCTTCCTCCAACCCTGAGCGCGCAAAAACGCGGCCACCTCTCCCATCGTCCCCGCCACCTCGACTCTGACCCCTAGCCTCTTGCCTATCTCCGCAAGGCTCATGTCGTCGAGGGTCAGTTCCCCTGAGGCATCGAACATGGCCCGCGGGAGGAACACCACGTCGCCGAGGTCGCGCTCCCGCAAAGCCTCGATCACGTCCCGCCCCGTGAGGAGCCCTGAAACAGTCACCGTCGGCCCGAAGAAGTGGTTCTCCACCGGCACGACCTCAACCACCCCCTGGGGCAGCTCCGCCACTTTCCTCTCCAACACCGGCGCAATCAACGTCCCACAAACCAGGGTGGCCTTCCCAACCCAAAACCCAAAACTCGAAACCCGAAACTCCTCATCCAGAAAAACCCTGGTCAACCCAACCCCATTCTCCAGTTGAGGAAAGCCGTCATACTCCTCGGACGGAGGCACCTCCAGCCCCACCAGCAGGTACCACTCATCGGAGGCATAAACCAGGTTGAGGCCATGCTGGCGTCGGTACGCTCGCTGCCAGACTGATATCTGGGCGAGGATCGGCCATACCTCCTCAGTCTCGTAGAGGCGAAAGGGACAGCGATGGTACCTGGTGAGGCCCAGGGGGACGACGGCGATGGACTGCACGGTCGGATAGAGAGCGGCCAGGGCGGCCACGGTGCGGGCCAAATGCGGGCCGTCATTGAGGCCGGGGCTGAGGACAATCTGGGCATGAACCTGGATGCCCAGGCCCCCCAGCCGCTTCAATTGCTCGACGCCGTCGGGAGCGGCGGGACTGCCCAGGATGCGACGACGCAAAGCGAGGTCGGTGGCGTGGACGGAGACGTAGAGGGGACTGAGGCGCTGCTCGGCCAGGCGATCCCAGTCGTCTTCAGTGAGGTTGGTCAAGGTGATAAAATTGCCGAACAGGAAGGAGTAGCGATAGTCGTCGTCTTTTACGTAGAGGGAACGCCGCATCCCCGGCGGCATCCCCTTGAGAAAACAGAATTCGCAGCCGTTGTTACAGTGGCGAAGGCCATCGAAGGTCGGCTCGGAGAACTCGATGCCCAATTCCTGGTCGTAGTCCCGCTCCACCTGGTAGACGGTCCGCTCCCCGCCCCGTTCTACGACCAGCTCCAGTTTTTCTTCAGCCCCGTAGAAGCGGTAATCAATGACGTCGCGCAGGGCGTGGCCGTTGACGGAGAGGAGCACATCGCCAGGGCGCAAGCCCAGCTCCGCAGCGATGCTGTCTGAGCATACCTCCACGATCACTCCGCCCTCGGCCAACGCTTACCGCCCTTTCTGTAAGTTACTGGAGCTGCCCGGCGGAAAAGCGAGGTATTCTTCGGTGGCCGAATCGAGGTCGCTGTAAACTCCTCTTCGCGCCGGTGGCAGCAGGGAGGCCAACTGGTACATCCCCTCCTCGGTCATCTTGCTCATGATCTCCCGCCCGACCCTCTTCTGGGCGGAGGAGAAGCGAAAAATCTTGCCAATGACTATCTTGATGGGAGTGCGGCGCAATCTTGCCAGATTGGCCCAGAAACGCTCACCCCCTATGATGGCCATGGGTAAGATGGGGGCATTGGTGCGCAGGGCGATGAAGGTCATGCCAGCATGGCCCTTCTGCAGCCGCCCGTCGCCGCTCCTGGTACCTTCGGGGGCCATGAGCAGCGCCTCACCGTTGGCCAGCACTTCCAGGGAGCGGCGGATGGCCTGGCGATCCACCTCGCCGCGGCGCACGGAGAAAGCACCGTAGAGTCTGACGATGATGCCAAAGAGTGGATTGCGGAAGTTCTCGATCTTGGACATGATCACCACCTCCCGTGGCATCACCGCGCCAGCCAGCGCCGGGTCGAGGAAGTTGGTGTGGGTCATCGCCAGGATCAACGGTCCCTCGAGGGGCACATTTTCCAGCCCGACGACCTCCAACTTGAGGAGGATCCTGGCCAGGCTCCGGACGACAGAATTACAAAAGCGCCGAGTCCACATCTTTTACCCTCAATGGTCCTTAGAGTTGAGGGAGGGGTGGGGGGTAGAGTCATAGACACCCCGATACTCTGGCGGCAGCATGGCAGCGATGCGATACATGATCTCATCGGTGAACTCGGCCACCTGTTGACGCCGCGCCAGGGGCTTGCTGGCCCGAGACGGCGTGATGATGACTTCGCCGAAGGAAACGGTCAGCCGGGGACGCCGCAGCCGCTTCAAGTCCGACGGAACGGTTTCTGTGCCTGTGATGGCCACAGGCAGGACTGGCGCGCCGCTGCGCAAGGCCAGGTAAGCAGCGCCTTGGCGTGCTTGCTCCAGAGCACCGGTCAAGCTCATTCTGGCTTCAGGAGCCAGGGCCAGCATCTTGCCCTCGGCCAGCGCCTGCAGAGCTCGTCGGACGACGTCGCGGTCGAACTGGTCGCGATGCACGGGGATGGTGCCGTACAGCCGGAGTAATTGGCCGGTGACGGGAACGTGGTAGAGATTCTCCAGAGCGATGCCTTCCACAGGCTGGGGCAGAAAGGGTAACACCAGGGCGGCATCGAGATGCGCCAGGTGGTTAAAGGCAACCAGCAAAGGTCCGCGCTGGGGAATGTTCTCCATGCCTTTTACCTCCAGGCGCGTGCAGAGCCTCAAGAACACTCTCAAGAGAAAACAAGCGCAACGTCGAAAGATCAGTCGTCCTGTGCTCATACTAACTCCTCCACTTTGGCCAGCACCTCAGCTATGCTCAGCCCTGTCGTGTCAATGAGGATGGCATCGTCGGCCGGGCGAAGGGGGGCTGCCTCTCGCTCGCTGTCAATTTTGTCCCGCCGGCGCATGGCTGCCAAAATCTCCTCATAATCGGCCCCTTCGCCCCTTTCCATGATCTCCCGATGACGCCGACGGGCTCTCTCCTCAGCAGTGGCTTCGAGGTAGATCTTGAGGTCAGCATCAGGCAAAACCACAGTGCCAATGTCTCGCCCCATCATCACGATGCGCCCTCGTCGCCCCATTCGCCGCTGTTGCCCCGTGAGGGCCTGGCGCACGCCGGGGTAGGCTGAGACGGGCGAGACGTTGGCGTCCACCTCGGGCCGACGGATCTGCCAGGTGATGTCCTCCCCATTGGCGTAGACGGTGTACTGCCGCCCATCGTCAACAGTTGGCTGGATGATGTTGATCTCGACTCGTTCGGCCAGCGCGGTGATGGCCTGCTCGGCGGCAATGTCAATTCCCTGCTCAAGAGCGACCCAGGTGACGGCCCGGTACATCGCACCCGTGTCGAGGTAGAGATAGCCCAGCCGTTGGGCCAAGAGCTCCCCGATGGTGCTCTTGCCTGCGGCGGCGGGTCCGTCAATGGCAATGGTAGAAGGTTTTGACATGATACAGCGTCTATGCTACAATAGTGATGTATATAGCGTTCAGGAGATATGACGATGGCTATGACGCGAACTCAGATCTATCTTACTGAAGAACAACGCGGGAAGATCCAGCGCTTGGCCGAGCTTCAACACAAAACGATGGCCCAGGTGATCCGCGAAGCAGTCGAAGAGTACGTGATCCAGCGAATGGATATTGAGAGCCTCAGAAAGGCTTCGGCCAATCCAAACGACCCCCTGTGGGACATCATTGGGCTGGGGGACAGCGGAATCACTGATGGCTCTATCCATCATGATCGTTACATCTACGACGAGGACTGATGCGACACGTATTCTTTGACACCAGCGCCTACGTGGCCCTCGCACATACCAGGGATCAATTTCACGCCGACGCGACGCGAGTAGCTGAATGGATCATCGCCAGCCGACTGCCCCGGATCACGACCAATTACGTCCTCGCTGAAGCCCACACCCTAATCCGCCGCAAGTGCGGTCACGTCGTTGCGGTCCAGTTCGGAGAAGGCATCCGCCGCGACGTGGTTGCAGGGAGCTTGAACATCGTCTACGCTGAGGCAGTGTTGGATGAAGCCGCCTGGGAAATCTTCAAGAAATACGCCGACCAGGATTTCTCCTTCGTGGACTGTACCAGCTTTGCCTGGCTACGTCAACATCCAGAGTGCGAAGTCTTTGCCTTCGACGACGATTTCTTCTGGATGGGATTCCCCCCGTTCCAGGGTTAAGCTGATCGCAACTGTTTAACCTCCCTCTCTGTCAAATACCGCCACTTCCCCACCGGCAAATCCCCCAACTCCAACGGCCCGATTCGGACCCGGATCAGCCTCCGCACCGGGTGGCCCAGGGCGGCGCACATCCGCCGAATGTGGCGTTTCTTGCCCTCGTGGAGAACGATGCGCAGCCAGACCATGCCCCTGGGGGCCTTCCCCCAGCGGTGGCTTTGCGCCTCCGACCCCAGTCTTTCCAGCCACTCGACGGCATCGGCCCGCAGGGTTTGGCCGTCTCGCTCCACACCCTTCCGCATCCGCCGCAGGGTCGCCTCTGTAGGTTTCCCCTTCACCAGGGCCAGGTACTCTTTGGCGTGCTCGTAGCGAGGATGGGTGAGGCGGTAGGCCAATTCCCCGTCGTTGGTGAGGAGCAGCAGCCCCTCGCTCCTGGCGTCCAGGCGTCCCACCGGGTAGAGCCGCTCCCCAGCCGAAACCAGGCTCAGCGCCGAAGAACGGCCCCGAAAATCCCGGGTGTCGCTCAGATAGCCCCGGGGCTTGTGGAGAAGGATGTAGACCTTCGCTTCCAGGGTGACGGCCTGCCCGTCCACTTTGATGGTGTCCTGGACCGGGTTCACTTTGGTGCCTAGTTGGGTGACCACTTGGCCGTTGACCCGAACCCGTCCTTGCAGGATCAACTCCTCGCACTTCCGCCGCGAGGCGACCCCAGCGTGGGCCAGGACTTTTTGGAGGCGTTCCATTAGCTTCCGTCCCGCTCTTCTTCAGCCAGCGGCGGCAGTTCGGCCAGGTCCTGCAGGCCAAAGTACTGCAAGAACTCAAAGGTAGTGCCGTAGACGATGGGGCGGCCAGCCTGAGGCAAGCGTCCTACTGCCTCGATCAAGCCCTTGCTGACCAGGGTGCGCAACACGCTGTCGCAATTGACACCCCGCACGGCCTCGACGCCGGCGCGGGTGATGGGCTGCTGATAGGCGACGATGGCCAGGGCCTCCAATGCTGGAGCAGAGAGCCTGCTCGTCAGTTCCAAACCGAGGAAGCGCTCGATGTAAGGAGCCGCCGAGGGGGCGGTAACAATCTGCACCCGACCCTCTTTGCGCTGGATGCGTAGCCCCCGCTGCTCATACTCCTCACTCAATTCCCGCAGCGCTTCCTCAACCGCCAATCGCTCGACACCGATGGCCGTTGCCAAACGTTCAACGGTCACTGGCTCATCGGCCACGAAAAGCAAGCTCTCGACCAAGGGCCTTGTTTCCAACTAGACATCCTCGTAGGCCAGTGGTGGCTCTGTGGTATCGGGGGTGTCTGAGGTCATCGGCGACCCTGTGACATAGGGGGCTTGCTCTGAGACCATCGCTGGCTCTGTGGAATAAGGGGTGTGCTTGATGTTGACCTTGACCCTGCGTAGCTTCAGCCCCATCTTGTCCTCAATGGCTTCCCTGGTCACCTGGCAGACTGCCTCCGTCTTGGTTGGGATATCAACCTCTGGGCCGGTCTCCAGGTCGAGCTCCACCTCGACGCCCCCCCTCTTGCCCCAGACGTTCGGCTGAACCATAGCAACGCCATCGAGACGGCTGAGGCTGCGCTCCAACCGACGAGCGACGGACTCCACAGCCAACTCGGCCTCACCACCACTGATACTTTGCACCCTGATGGCCCCGCGACGAGGTCGCCTGAACTCAAGCCAGATCAGCACGGCGCAGATGACGTCCATCAGTAGGGCCAGGGCGACACCCACCACGAGCAAGACGAGGGGCGAGACCAGCGCCAGATTCGTGTCCAGGTTCCACAGCCATTGCTGTAGAACCTCGATGGCCGGCCGAGGCACCACCAGCACGATGGTCATAAAAATGATGGTCACCAGGAGAAGCAAAACCACCACCACGCGATTGAATGTGTGCATTGCAAGACCTCCTTTTTCAATGTAGTTAGGTGAAAACTCGTGCACCACCCAAGATTATACACCAACTTTCGTCCTTCGTCCAGCCAGCACAGTGATGCCTGCCACCAGGCCCAACAGGGCTACCGAGCTGATCATAGCTCCCAGCTTGAAAGAGAGGGGATCGTAAGCAAACTCTATTCTGTGCTGGCCCGCAGGCAGGTACACTGCTCGGAAGAGAAGGTTCGCTCGGAGGATGGGCATCTCCAGGCCGTCCATCAGCGCTCGCCAGCCTGGGTAGTAGGCATCGGTCCAGACTAAATAGCCCGCTTCAGCCAGATCGGCGGAAATCACGACGCGCTCTGGCTCGTAAGATAGGATTTGTACTTCATCTCCATCCTTGTCATAGGGAGGCAGTATCTCCTGTCCAACCGAAGCCAGGATCACTTCGTTCTCAGGCCGGAAAGCGGGATCTTTCATGGCTGCAATGGCCGCTTCATCTTCCAGGACTCGTGCCCGATGAACGACGAAGGCTCGCGGCAGGCTGTCCAGCTTCTCGTAGATCTTCACGTCGCCGCTGTGCACCACACGGAAGCGCCCCTCGCTAGAAACGACCACCGGCACAAACGTGTTCGTCCTGTCGTCAATCAGGCTGAGCCCCCGTAGATGCAGCCGACCAACGGGAGCCAAATACTCAATCGTAATCTGTTGGGGGGTCATGGCATCGCCCAATTCGAGGCGAGCGAGGTAGTCATTCCCCTGCGGGTTGTCGGGCCACTGACGACAGATCCTGGCCTGGTCATGCTGAATCCCCCTCGCCGCGTATTGGCCCTCTGCCGTCTC